>DAONZO010000001.1:0-20065 GCA_035406945.1 Bacillota bacterium
GTCCCAAGGAGATTGCGGACGCTCTTTCCGAATATGTGATAGATCAGGACAGGGCAAAAAAGGCTCTTGCGGTGGCCGTTTACAACCACTACAAGCGAATAAGCGCGGCGAAGGACTCCGACGTCGAGATACAGAAGAGCAATATCATAATGATAGGGCCCACCGGCTCGGGTAAGACACTGCTCGCCCAGACACTTGCCAAGCTGCTCGGTGTTCCCTTTGCGATAGCCGACGCCACCGCGCTTACGGAGGCCGGCTATGTGGGCGAAGATGTGGAGAACATCCTGCTTAAGCTTATTCAGGCCGCGGACTGGGATTTAGACAGGGCCGGCAAGGGTATAATCTATGTGGACGAGATAGACAAGATATCCAAGCACGGAGACAACCCTTCCATAACCCGCGATGTTTCCGGAGAGGGTGTTCAGCAGGCCCTGCTTAAGATTTTAGAGGGAACCGTAGCCAACGTTCCGCCTCAGGGCGGCCGCAAGCATCCCCAGCAGGATTTCATACAGTTCGATACCACGGATGTCCTGTTTATATGCGGCGGGGCTTTCGAAGGCCTCGACAAGATAATACAGAGGCGGATAGGAGAAAAAACCATAGGTTTCAATGCGGACATAGTGTCTCAAAAGGAGATGGATCCGCACATATTGCAAAAAGTTCAGCCGGAGGATCTTCTGCACTACGGACTCATACCGGAGTTCATAGGCAGACTGCCCGTCATCGCCACGCTGGACGAACTCTCCGAGAATGCGCTTTGCCGCATACTTACGGAGCCCAAAAATTCCATACTGCGTCAGTACAAGAAGCTCTTCGAGATGGATGATATAGAGCTGGAGGTGGATGAGAAGGCCCTTTGCGCCGTCGCGCGCAGGGCCATAGAACGCAAGAGCGGGGCGAGGGGGCTTCGCAGCATTCTTGAAAACGTGCTCACGGACATAATGTTCGAGGCACCCTCCAGAAGCGATATACGCAAGGTCATCGTTACCGAAGAGACCATAGAAGGCGGTCAGCCCAAGCTGATTTCAGCCTGATATACAGGAAGACAAGCCCGAAGTCTCTCCTTGTTTGGGAGGAAATTAAAATGTCGGACAAACCCGTAACAAGTAAACAGGAAACCATGCCCATGATACCGCTCAGGGGCCTCATAGTTTTTCCAAAGTCCGTGACGAATTTCGACGTCGGACGGGAAAAATCCGTGCTTGCCCTGCAGCGCGCCATGGTGATGAATCAGACGGTCATGCTTTCCGCGCAGAAGGCCGCGGACACGGACCTTCCCACGCCGCAGGATTTTTACAGCGTCGGAACGGTCGCCAGAATAAAGCAGATGCTCAAGCTGCCCGGGGACAATATCCGGGTTCTTGTGGAGGGCCTTTACCGGGCCAGAATAAGCAACGTGGTACAGGAGGTGCCTTACTTCCTGTGCGAATGCGAGGAACTTTACGAAACTTCCCCGGTCGTGCGCTCGCCTCATATCCTCGCCCTTATGAGGGCGGCCCGCAATCTATTCGCGGAATACGCGTCCATGACCATGACGGACGATGAGGCGCAGTCCATCATATCAGGGCTCAGCGACCCCGGCCATCTTGCGGACGTAATCGCGACCAACACGAATTTCAGGATAGAGGACACCCAGCAGCTTCTGGAGTGCCTCGACGCCGAAAGCAGGCTTAAGCTGCTGGTGGACTTTCTCAGCAAAGAGATAGAGATACTCAGCCTCGAACACAAGATAAGCCATCAGGTGCGCGACAAGCTGATGCAGGCCCAGAAGGAATATTATCTGCGCGAGCAGATGAGGGTCATACAGGAAGAATTAGGTCAGGATCAGAGCATACAGAGCGATGTGGAGGAATATCGCAAGCGACTTTCGGAGCTTAATCTTTCCGAGACAATCGAAAAAAAGCTCCTTAAGGAGATTTCAAATCTTGAGCGCATGCCCGGCAATTCCCCGGAGGTGAACGTATCGCGCACCTATATAGAATGGGTGCTCGATTTGCCGTGGAACAGCTTCTGTCAGTCGGAAATAGACCTTAAGGAGGCCCTTCGCATACTGGATGAAGACCATTACGGCCTCACAAAGGTAAAGGAGAGGATATTGGAATACCTCGCCGTAAGAGCTCTGTCCGACAGAGAAAAAGGCAGCATACTGTGCCTTGTGGGTCCTCCCGGAGTGGGCAAGACTTCCGTGGCAAAATCCGTCGCAAGGTCGATAGGCCGCAAGTTTGTGCACATGTCCGTGGGCGGCGTGCGCGACGAGGCGGAAATACGCGGGCACAGGAGAACCTATATAGGAGCCATACCCGGCAGGGTGATGAGCGCAATCAAGGAGTGCGGCAGCCGCAACCCCGTCTTTCTTTTGGACGAGGTGGATAAGATAGGCGCCGACTTCCGCGGAGATCCGGCGGACGCCCTTCTGGAGGTGCTCGACCCGGAGCAGAACAAGGAGTTTGTGGACCACTATCTGGAGGTTCCCTTCGATCTTTCCGGCGTCATGTTCATAACCACCGCAAATACCAGCGAAACCATTCCAAGACCGCTTTTGGACAGAATGGAGGTCATAGATCTTCCCGGCTACACGCCGGACGAAAAGTTCAACATAGGCAAGGACTATCTTGTTCCGAAGCAAATTAAGGCTCACGGACTGGAAGCGTATCATGTCAGCTTTTCCGACGATGCCATAAAGGGCATGATAGACTCCTACACCCGCGAGGCGGGGGTGAGGGGTCTGGAAAAGAATATCGCAAAGATTTGCCGCAAGTTAGCGCGAAAGGTTGTCGAGTCCGCTTATTCCAAGCGGAGACGCTACGCTATAAGCGAGAAGAAGCTTGTGGAATATCTCGGGAAAGAAAAATTTCGCTACGATAAGCTGCTCGGGAAAAACGAGGTCGGCGTTGCCACGGGCCTGGCCTGGACCATGAGCGGCGGCGATACCCTGTTTATCGAAACCGCGGTAATGACGGGCTCCGGTCAGCTTTCGCTTACCGGTCAGCTCGGAGACATAATGCAGGAGTCCGCGAAGGCCGCCGTAAGCTATATAAGGACGAGGGCCGCGGAGTTCAAGATAGACGAGGACTTCCACAAGACCTCAGACATACATATACACATACCCGAAGGCGCGGTTCCCAAGGACGGACCCTCTGCGGGCGTAACCATGTGCATATCGCTAATATCCGCCCTCAGCGGAAGGCCGGTGCGTAAGGATGTGGCCATGACAGGAGAGATAACCCTGCGCGGGAAGATAATGCCCGTGGGCGGAATCAAGGAAAAGATGCTCGCCGCTCACCGTATGGGTATAAGCAAGGTCTTGCTGCCGGAAGAGAATAAAATAGACCTGGATGAACTTCCGGAGGCGGTGAGGAGTTCGATTAAATTCGTCTTCCTCAAGACCGTGGACGATGCCGTAAGAGAGGCCCTGCTGTGAAGATTACAAAGGCGGAGTTCATCACCTCGGCGGCAAAAAAGGGCCAATATCCGGACGAATCGCTTCCGGAGCTGGCCTTCGCAGGCAGGTCCAACGTCGGGAAATCGTCACTTTTGAATCTTCTCACCGGAAGAAAGGCTCTTGCCAAGGTGAGTTCTTCCCCGGGGAAGACGAGGCTGATCAACTTTTTTAACATAAACGACAGCTTCAGGATAGTCGACCTTCCCGGCTACGGCTATGCAAAGGTTCCAAAGTTCGTTTCCGAGGACTGGGGCAGGATGATGGAGGATTATCTTTCGGGCCGGCCGAATTTAGTAAGGGTAGTGCAGCTCGTCGATTCCCGTCACGCGCCTACGGCTCAGGACAGGCAGATGTACGAATACCTGCGCTACTACGGACTTTCCGGAGCGGTCATAGCGACCAAGTCCGACAAGCTGTCTAAAAACGAGTTGAACAAAAACCTTGCGATGATAAAAAAGGACTTGGAACTCGGAGAGGGCGACGTACTTTTGCCGGTGTCCGCGCTTTCGGGAAACGGAGTGGAAGAAGTCTTGTCGCTTATTGAAAGCCTGCTGCAAAGCGGTGTTCCGGAAGGAGAGTGAGAGCGGTGTCAGGAAGTAAAAAGAAATATAAGTTTTCCGAAGTACTTATCAGCGAAGAGGCCATCGCCACTCGCGTGGCCGAGCTCGGAGCGGAAATAAGCAGGGATTATGAGGGCAAGGAGCTCTTTCTTATAGGCATACTCAAAGGTTCCGTGCTCTTTATGGCGGATCTTATGCGCCGGATCAGCCTGGATCTTTCGATGGATTTTATGTCCGTGTCCAGCTACGGCGGAGCGACCAAAAGCAGCGGGGTAGTCCGCATAATGAAGGACCTCGACGCCGATATAAGGGGGAAACACGTCATAATCGTAGAGGACATAATAGATACGGGTCTTACCCTTGCTTATATTAAGGACTATCTGCTAAAGCGCGAGCCGGCGTCCCTGCGCATATGTACGCTATTGGACAAGCCTTCCCGCAGAAAGGCCGATATTAAAGGCGACTATGTGGGCTTCGAAGTGGACGACAGGTTCATAGTCGGCTACGGTCTTGACATAGACCAGATGTATAGAAACCTCCCCTACATATCCTGCCTGGATTGATATATGCCCTGCGCATTTTTTTGCGGAGAGCATGTGTAAAAAGATTATTGAAATAGAGAAAGAACGGTGTTGTTTCACCGTTCTTTTATGATAAAATAATTATTTGGAGAGTTAATTCTTATATTAATGTGTTTTGCCGAAAATGCACGGTATTAAAAGGAGAAAAAATGTTTGAGAAATTGATTAAACAGGCAAAAGAACAGATGAAGACCATGGTCTTTACCGAGGGTACGGATAAAAGAATACTCGAAGCAACGTCGAGGCTGCTTGCGGAAGACCTGATGAAAGTCATACTTGTCGGAAACGAAGCCGAAGTTAAGAAGCTTGCCGCGGATAATGGCTTTAATATAGACGGCGCAACGATTATCGACCCCGCCGCATACGAACACATGGACGAAATGGTAGACAGCATGGTGGAACTCAGAAAGGGCAAGATGAGCCCCGAAGAGTGCCGTGAGGCTCTGCAGAAGGGCAATTACTTCGGCACCATGCTCGTTAAGATGGGCAAGGCGGACTGCCTGCTCGGCGGCGCCACTTATTCCACCGCCGATACCATAAGGCCGGCGCTGCAGCTCGTAAAGACCAAGCCGGGCACTCACCTGGTAAGTTCCTGTTTCATTCTGAACAGGGATTTCGGCCCGGAAGAACTCAGGACCATTTGCATGGGCGACTGCGCCGTAAACCTGGACTATACGGACAATCTTGATAAAGAAGGCAATGTGGTATTCTCCGGCGCGCAAAAACTTGCCGAGGTTATCGTGGAATGCGCAAATTGCGCCGGAAAATTCGGCATAGACCCGAAAGTTGCGGTGCTCAGCTTTTCCACCAACGGCTCGGGAAAGGGGGGTACGGTGGAATTCTCTCGCGAGGCCACGAGGATAGCCAGGGAGCAGCATCCTGAAATGAAGATAGACGGCGAAATGCAGTTCGACGCCGCGGTTTCTCCCGGCGTAGGACAGCTTAAATTCCCCGGAAGCCCTGTTGCGGGATACGCCAATACCTTTATATTCCCCCTCATAGAGGCGGGCAATATAGGCTACAAGATAGCTCAGAGGCTCGGCGGCTACGCGGCCTACGGCCCGATCCTTCTTGGACTCAACGCTCCCATAAACGACCTTTCCAGGGGCTGCGACGCGGAGGAAGTCTACAGCATGGCGATAATCACCGCTGCCCTGTAAAATGATTAATATTCGCGAATACATAGACCATACCCTTCTTAAGCCGGAGGCCGGCTCGGCGGACATCAAAAAGCTGTGCGCGGAGGCCGTGGAATACGGATTTTACGCGGTTTGCGTCAATTCCTCATACGTCGGTCTTTGTAAGCGCCTGCTTGCGGGAAGCGGTGTCAGGATAGCTTCCGTCGTCGGTTTTCCCTTAGGCGCGATGAGCAGCGCCGCAAAGCGCTTTGAGGCTGAATACGCCTGCAGGGAAGGGGCCGACGAGATAGATATGGTGCTCGCCATAGGTGCGCTTAAAGAGGGAAGATTCGACTATGTCAGAGACGACATACAAGAGGTGGTAGAAGGCGCCCGTCAGCACGGGTCTACCGTAAAACTTATTCTGGAAACCGGATTGTTGAGCGATGGGGAGATAGTCTCGGCCTGCAGATTGGCACAGGAAGCCGGAGCGGCCTTTGTAAAGACCTCTACGGGTTTTGGTAACGGAGGGGCCACTTTGCATCATGTGGCGCTCATGCGGCGCACCGTGGGTGATGCTCTCGGTGTTAAGGCATCCGGAGGCATACGCGACAAGGAGACGGCGCTCGCCATGATAGAGGCCGGAGCCTCCCGCATAGGCACTTCGTCGGGAGTGGCTATCTGCGGCAGGAATGAGCAGTAATTACAAACAAAAAAGAAAGCGTTTTGTTTTACGGAGGACTGTAAGGTGAGGCGCTTTCTCTTTTATTTCAGCTCTATATATTGCAGCATGCGCAAATCGTCTTTGCTGCGGCGGTAGGAATAGAAGAGCTCCGGCTCGCAGCAAGTGCAGTGAAGAGAGGCCGTAGCGTCCCTTACGCCGCAGAGTTCCAAAAGCTCCAGGCTTATGCCCTTAAGATCCAGCTTGTACTTGCCTTTCCCGATCTTTATGGCGTAGTTTTCGCTCCAGGGATAGCGTTCAAAAAAGGCTTCCGCAACATCTTCGCTCACCTCAAAGCAGCACAGACCTATGCCCGGACCTATTCTGCATATGATGTTTTCCGGCTCGCAGCCGTAAGACGAGACCATTTTTTTAATCAAAGCCGACGGAATGCCCGACAGCACCCCGCGCCAGCCGGCGTGGGCCAGGCCTATGGCCCGCCTTATGGGGTCGAAGGCAAAGATGGGGAGGCAGTCTCCCGTGGTGGCGGTGATTATTATCCCTGTCCTGTCGCTGATCGCTCCGTCGCGGTCCTCTATCCATTGGACCTCGCCCGGCGGGCAGCTAAGCTCGTTTAAGACTTCCACCCGTGCGGAATGAACTATGCCCAAGGCCGCAAGCCCGGCCCCGCGCGAGGCGGCCTCGGCGGCCATTTCGGCTCTTCTGGACTTTGCCTCGCAGTCTCTTGTTGTGCATCCCGCGCTCACGCCGGGATATTTTTCGAATACCTTTATATCCTTGTACATGCTTTTAGTCGCTCATTGCGGGGATATCCATGGCTTCGATCAGCCCGATGCCTTTGTGGCGCTCCTGATAGTAGGTGAGGGTAAACTGATTCGCAAAGATCAGAAGCGGACGCTCAAAGCGGTCGTAGAGCAGCATGCTGCGCGAATCCAGGCCCGCCTTCACCTTTTCGGCGTCGCCGGGGTTTTCGAGCCAGCGCGCGACGCTGAAATCCAGGGGATTCATGCGTATGGGGGCGTTATATTCGTTTTCGAGCCTGTACTGAAAGACTTCGAACTGAAGCTGACCCACGGCACCGATTACGGTCTCTCTGTATTCGTTGTGATAGACCTGGATGGCACCTTCCTGGCTGAGCTGCCGCACTCCCTTTTGGAACTGCTTGGCCTTCATGCTGTCCCTGGGGCTTACCATGGCAAAGAGCTCCGGGGGGAAGGTGGGCAGGGGCTCAAAGAAGATGGGCTCCTTTGTGGTGCAGAGGCTGTCTCCTATCTGGAAGTTTCCGGTGTCGTATATGCCTATTATATCCCCGGCGTAGGCCTTTTCTATGTTTTCCCTTTCGTTTGCCATCAGCTGCGTGGACTGGGCCAGCTTTATGGGTTTCCCGGTTCTTGAAAGCGTGACCGTCATTCCTTTTTCAAAAACTCCGGAGCATATTCTGAAAAACGCCAGGCGCTCCCTGTGCGCGGGGTTCATGTTTGCCTGTATTTTAAAGATGAAACCGGAAAAATGCTTGTCCAAGGGTTCAACCTGCCCGTCCGTCGTCTTCCTGGGACCCGGAGGGGGAGACATCTTAAGGAACTGTTCAAGAAAGGCCGTCACGCCGAAATCGGTCAGAGCCGATCCGAAGAACACGGGGGTCAGATTCCCCTTCAGCACGGCTTCTTTGTCCATGCGGTTTCCGGCTCCGATTATAAGCTCCATGCCTTCGCGCAGGGTCTTTAAGTTGAACTGCGTTATTATATCTTCCGGCTCGTTTCCGAAAACGCCGTCCGGTCCGAGTTTGACGGTCTTTTTTTCTTTATACAGGAGGACTTCGTTGTTCAATATGTCGTATATGCCCTGGAAGCCCGGTCCGCTGCCTATGGGCCAGGTGACGGCCGTGGCGGGTATGCCGAGCACATCTTCCAATTCGCCTATGAGCTCCAGAGGGTCACGGGCTTCCCTGTCCAGCTTGTTCATAAAGGTGAAGATGGGAATCTTCCGCATCGCGCATACGGCAAACAGCTTCTTCGTCTGGGTCTCCACGCCCTTGGCGGCGTCTATAACCATTACGGCGCTGTCCACGGAGGTGAGTATGCGGTAGGTGTCTTCTCCGAAGTCGTTGTGACCCGGGGTGTCCATTATGGATATAACCTTGTCTTGGTACTCAAACTGCATAACCGAGCTTGTGACGGATATGCCTCTTTGCTTTTCTATTTCCATCCAGTCGGAAGTCGCAAACTTCGAGTTCTTGCGCGCCTTTACCGTTCCGGCTTCGCGTATCGCTCCGCCGTGCAGCAGAAGCTTTTCGGTCAGCGTGGTTTTCCCCGCGTCGGGGTGTGATATTATTCCGAATATTCTTCTCCTCGCAAGCTGCCCCGCGAGTTCGTCTTTTTTCATGTTCGTAAATCCTTTCAGCTTAAATCGACTACGCATTCTATCATAACTTGCGCAAAAAAGACAAGAGTATGAATATGTGGGCATCCCGCAAACGTGAATATGCGGCCGGGATCTCGTAATTGCGATTATATCTGATGCCTCGCAAGAATGATTGCATAAGCGGGCACGCCCGCGAGGCTGACATTGCGGTTTTCGATAACAGACGCAATATATTCGCTTTTTTGATATAATAGAGCCGTACTTGCTGTTTTATCTCCGCAAGCTGCGGTATGGCGTTTAAGGCTCCGCTGTCGGCTGCCGAAGCCGTGGAGGAGGCCGTATCGCGCGGAGATATCAGAAGCGCCGGAACTTACAGGCTCATACTATGACGCAGGCCTGAGAAACAAACACAACTTATTGCCGTCATAAGAATTAGATGTTTTACTTATGTGGCCTTTTCGCATATAATTAACATGCAAGTTAAGGCGCAGGCAGTATTTTAGGACTGTCGGCAATACAGGAGGAAGCGCAGTTATGGAGAGGCTTATAGGAACCGTATCCCGCGGCGTAAGATGCCCCATAGTAAGAGAGGGAGACGATATAGCGGAGATCGTTGCAAACAGTGTACTTGCCGCGGCCGAAGCTCACAATATAGACTTCGGAAGAAAAGACATAGTTGCGATTACCGAGTCGGTGGTCGCGAGAGCCCAGGGCAACTACGCAAGCACCGGGCATATAGCCGCCGACATAGCGGCCAAGTATCCCGGAGGAGAGATCGGAATAGTTTTTCCGATAACTTCGCGCAACCGTTTTGCGGTCTGTCTTAAGGGCATTGCGGCCGGCGTAAAGAAGGTCGTCATCATGCTCAGCTATCCGTCGGACGAAGTCGGCAACCACCTCATAAGTCTCGACCAGCTGGACGAGTCCGGCATAAATCCGTATACCGACATTCTGACGGAGAACCGATACCGCGAACTTTTCGGAGAGAATAAGCATAGCTTTACCGGCATCGATTACGTAAGCTATTACCGCGAAATAGTGGAAGAAGCCGGGGCCGAGTGCGAAATAATATTAGCAAACGACGCAAGGGCCATACTTACCCGCACTTTGCATGTACTGTGCGCCGATGTTCACAGCCGTCATAGAAGCAAGAGACTGCTTAAGGCCGCCGGAGCCGAAACGCTTTTGGGCCTCGACGATATAATGACGGCTCCCGTAAACGGAAGCGGCTATAACGAGATCTACGGTTTGCTCGGCTCAAACAAGGCTACGGAAAGCACGGTAAAACTTTTTCCGAGAGACTGTCAGCCCATAGTGGAAGCCATACAGCGGAGGCTGCTCGCGGCATCCGGCAAAAATGTCGAGGTCATGATATACGGTGACGGCGCGTTCAAAGACCCCGTAGGCAAGATTTGGGAGCTCGCGGACCCCGTGGTATCTCCGGCATACACTTCCGGAATTGAGGGAAAGCCCAACGAGCTCAAGCTCAAGTATCTTGCGGACAACGATTTTGCGGGGCTTTCTGGGGAAGCCTTGGAAGATGCGATAAAGGCCTCCATACACGGCAAGGCCGCAAATCTTGAGGGCAGCATGGCTTCTTTAGGCACAACGCCGCGCCGCCTTCCGGACCTTATAGGCTCGCTCAGCGACCTCACCTCCGGCAGCGGAGACAAGGGGACTCCGATAGTGTGGATACAGGGCTATTTCGATAATTATACGGACAATTAGCAACGTAAGAAACGTAATAAAAGGCAGAACAAAGACGCAGCGCCGGACGGCGCTGCGTCTTTAAAGTCAGGTACAATTTATCAACTCGCGAAGCTATAAGAATAATTCGTCGCGGCCGTATTCGGGGGACCAATGTTGCTTAATCAGAAAAGCGGAAACGCCGTCGGCATCCTGTTCTTTGAAGAGCTCAAGAATACGTCTGTGTTCCAGATTCAGGTTTTCGAGGTAAGCGACCTGATTTTCGTCCTGATGGCCTCTTCGGTATAATCTTCTCTTAAGTTTGGTTATTGTTTCGTGAAGAACAGCATTACCGCTGGCCCGTAAGAAAACATCGTGGAAGGAATCCTGCTCCTTCAGGTATTGCTCAACGTCTCCGTGGTTGATTGCAAGGTCCATCGCCTCTATGAACAGCTGCATTGTATCAACATCTTTTCGGGTCAGCAGTTTTGTTGCAAGTTTTGCCGCATAACCTTCCAACTGGCCGATTATCCCCAACAATTCCTTTGCGGACTTCTCATCGATGGGTTTAATCTTAAAACCTCTGTGCGGGATATTGTCCAGCAGACCGTCGCTCGCAAGCTGGATGAGAGCTTCTCTGACAGGGGTTCTGCTGACCCCCAGTTCTGCGGACAGATCCGTCTCGCGAATCATACTCGAAGTATTAAGGCTTCCTTCCCGTATCTGCGCGGAGATATAGTCGTAGACGAGATCCCTCAATGTCTTATGTAAAAGCATAAAAACCTCCTTAGAATTAACAAGCTCTACAGTAGGCTTTCTACCGCCCATTTTAACCCCGCAAGCGAGTCCTGTCAAAGGGTTATTATTTAAACAGAAAATTCATTAAATATTTAAATAGGACATAGGAGTAGTATACTTATTCTAATATTACAATAATACCATTGACAAATCCGTTTTTTTTTGATAAAAATATATTGTATGCAACATACAATATACCACAGATTGCAAATCAGCTGTTTTAGGGAGGGATGCAAATGAAGAGATTTAACAATGTAATAGTCAGAAGACCGTGCAGGGCGATGGTAGACGGCATAACATCGGCTCCCGAACTCGGAAAGCCCGATTATGAACTTGCCCTTAAGCAACACGATGACTACATCGAAGCACTCAAACAATGCGGGGTTGAAGTTACCGTTCTGGAGGCCGACGAGCGATATCCGGATTCCTGTTTTGTGGAAGACCCCGCGCTCATCACCAGAAAATGCGCGATTATCACCAATCCGGGCGCCGCTTCGAGAAACGGCGAAAAGGACGAGATAATCGGTGCGGTCAGGAAGTTTTTCAAGGAAGAGGATATTGAATATATCAAGGCTCCCGGCACTCTTGAAGGCGGAGACGTCATGATGGTGGGAGACCATTTCTACGTCGGAAGATCGGCCAGAACCAACGAAGAAGGCATCCGTCAGCTCACGGAAATACTCGAACGTCATGGAATGACTTGCTCCGAGGTTCCTCTTTACGAGGTGCTCCATCTAAAGACCGGTGTAAACTATCTGGAAGACAATAACATGCTTGTATCGGGAGAGTTTATAGATAAGCCGGATTTCGCAAGCTTTAACAGGCACATCGTTCCCGAAAAAGAAGCGTATGCGGCAAACTGCATTTGGGTCAACGGCACCGTCATCGTTCCCGAAGGGTATCCCACCGTTCTGAAGATTGTTCAGGATCTGGGTTATAAGACCATTGTCGTTGACACTTCCGAATACCGCAAGCTTGACGGAGGCTTGAGCTGCCTCTCTCTGAGATTTTAAAAAAAGCTTATCAATCAATCGAAAAAAGGAGGTAAAACCATGAAAAGTCCTTACTTAGCAAAAAAATACTGGTTTTTTGAACTTCCGCCATTAAGCCGGACCGACGATATGGCCAAACGTTACGATGACATTATAAACTTAAGCGTCGGCGACCCGGATTATCCCGCCGACAAGACTTGCATAGATCTTATGTACAAAGATGCGCTCGCCGGTCACACCCGTTATACGGAATTCTACGGAGATCCCGAATTGAGGCGGGAAACTATTAAAGTGTACAAAGAAGACTACGGCTTGGACGTAGGCATGGACCAGCTGCTGATTACCGCGGGCGGCACGCATGCTTTGTACGTAGTGATGCAGGCCATACTCGACGAGGGCGACGAAGTGATTGCGATAGCCCCTTACTATACTTATTACAAGGATCAGGTAGAGACTCCGCGAGGGAAATTAGTCGTATATAATGCTCCGAGCGAAAAAAACTTCGATGTCGAGCTCGACGAACTTGAAAAGCTCGTCAATCCGCGCACAAAGGCCATCATAGTAAATTCGCCGTGCAATCCCAGCGGAAAAGTTTACAGCCGGGAAACGATCAAGGGTATTCTCGATTTAGCCGAAAAATATGATTTCCTCGTAATTGCGGACGACATATACGGCGCCCTCAATTATACAGACAACACGAAGCCCATCTGCGCGTATGAAGCCTATCCGAAGCGCGTCATCACCGTATACAGCTATTCAAAGGATTTTTCGATGACGGGCTTGCGTTTGGGACATATCATCGCGGACAAGGCGATAATCGAGGCCGCGAACAACATCTGCGGCGCCGTGACGTTTACCATCAATTCGTTTGCGCAGCGTTTGGGAATATATGCTTTAAGACGCAGAAAGGAAATTCAGGCGGGACTTAAAAAGGAATATCAAAAGCGGATGATATACGCCTATGAGCGTATGTCAAAGCTGAAGAATGTCAGATGCCATTACCCCGAAGGAACATTTTATATTTTCGCAGACATAAGGGATACGGGAATAAGCTCCATGGAAATGTGGGACAAGATTTTAGACGAGGCTCACGTTCTTGTTCTGCCGGGCGACGGATTCGGCAAGGCGGGCGAAGGATACATACGCATATGCTGCACCGTTTCCGTTGAAGTCCTTAAAGAGGCCTTCGACCGCATGGAAAAGATGGAGTGCTTCCGCTGAAACAGCCATTGATGTTTATTCTGTTGAAGCAGGCCGAAAGGGGCAATAGAGCGGGGGAGTGCACGAAAGTCCGATGAGGTTTGCTTCAGCAACAAAAAACCATATAGTCTATTTTTATCAGAGTGTTTAAGGAGGAATTTATATGAGTATTATTGACTGGGTAATAGTCGTAGCCTACCTGATCGCCATGCTGGTAATCGGATTCTTTGCCCAAGGGAAAATCCAGACCATGGATGACTTTATCCTCGGCGGTAAAAGATTCGGAAAGATTGCGCTGATCGGCACCATTGTAGCCACAATGGTAGGTTCCGGAATGACTATGGGTGCGGTTGGAACAGCTTATAACAAGGGTTCGACCAGCACGGTAGGCTGGATGTACTTCGGTTTTGCAACGGGCCTGGTTGTAATGGGCCTGATCGCGCCCAAGATCAGAGAAACCGGTGCGCGCAGCCTCGCGGAAATGATTTATATTAAATACGGTAAAGGCCCCCGTCTTGCCATGGCTCTCGTTGTAACGTTCTATGCCGTCGCGATGGTTTCCATCAATATCGCGGGGATAAGAACCGTTGCCATGAGTTGCTTCAATTTGGATGAATCCAAGCTCGTTTTGGTCACGGTTATCGCCGCCGTCGTCGCGATAGTATATACGTCGGTCGGCGGACTCTATGCTGTTGTCTGGACCGACGTGGCTCAGTTTGCAATCATGTTTGTCGGAGTATTCCTGATTGCGCCTATCGTAGGCCTCGTCAAGTCCGGCGGCGTCGCCAATATGGAAGCCGCTATGCAGGCGGCCGGGGCTTCTTTCACCAAGCCCTTTTCGCACGGCATCAGCGCCGGAATGATAGGCATGATGCTGGCGTACTTCCTGTCCAGCCCCGGAGATCCGACCATGCCTCAGAGAGCGCTCGCGGCAAGGAACTCGGAAGACGCAAAAACGTCTTTCCTCGTTTCGGGCGGCATAGGCTACTATATGGGAATCGCGCTTATTGTTATCGGCTGCGCTGTCAGAGTAATTATCCCCGGCATCGAAAACGCCAATCAGGTGCTTCCCACGTTCATACTGCAGTGTTTCCCCACCGCTGTAAGAAGTTTGATGATTGCGGGCCTGCTTGCCGCAATCATGTCTTCGTTTGACTCCTTCCTCATACTCGGAACGACTCACGTGATGTATGACATAGGCCGTACGGTAAAACCGGATCTCACGGATGAAAAAATTAAGAAGTCGCTGCCGATCTTCACCGTGCTTTTCGGTGTGCTCGGCATTATTGTCGCGCTGTACATCAGCAGCCTCTTCGATTTCCTGTATGTGGTATTCTCCATCATGGGCGCGGCGGTTTGCCCCGCCATGTTCTCGGCGCTTCTCTGGAGAGAGAAGACATCCGCGGCGGGCGCCCTTGCGAGCATCATAGTGGGAACCGTGGTTCCCACCTATCTGTATCTCACCAAGGGATATGACGTATGGCTCGGAGACCCGATTTTCCTCGGACTCATTGCGTCGATAGTCGCTCTCATCCTGTTCTCCATCGTCATCAAGGACAAGAAGAGCGTAGCCGAATACGAGGCCGAGGCCAGAGCGGATGCTGCCGAATAAAAGAGGTTTTAAAGCTTAATTGCATAAGCACGTGCCCCGCCGGGGCACGTGCTTTCAAAAAGGGGTGAGAAGTTTCAATGAAAATTTGCATGTTGGACTGCGGTCAGTTTATTAACGATTCAAAATTGCTCGATCCGTTGAGAAAATACGGCGAGGTCTCGGTTTATCAGGAAATGCCCGAAACGGTCGACGAGCTTGTTAACCGAGCACATGAAGCGGATGTTGTGGCATTCGCCGTTACACAGATAGGCCGCGAAGCGATAGACCGCCTTCCGAATCTTAAGATGGTGCAGTTTATAGGAACCGGAATGTGGAATTTTGTTGACGTCGACTATGCGGAGAGCAAGGGCATAGCGGTTCGCAACATTGACGCATACGGAAGCAACGCGGTTGCCGAGTTCGCGCTCGCCATGACCTTTGCCCTGATGCGCAATATAGTCAGGGCGGTCAATATAGTAAAGTCCGGCGCGTGGGATCTCAGCGGCATGGAAGGAAGCGAGATTGCGGGTTCAACCGTGGGGGTGGTCGGTACGGGAAGCATCGGCCGTCTTGTCGCGGAGAAATTCATCGCTTTGGGCGCAAATGTGGTGGCGAACGATATTTTCGAGAGCGATTATCTCAAGGAAAAATATAATATTGAGTATCTGCCTTTAGACGAGCTTTTCAGACGCTCCGATATTGTTACGCTGCACATGAAGGTTACAAAAGAAAACGAGAAGATTATAAACAGCAAGCTCTTTTCCATAATGAAAAAGAACAGCCTGTTCATAAATGTGGCCAGAGCCGAATTGGTGGATCTGGATGATTTATACGAAGCCCTGACTGTTGGTAATTTAGGCGGCGCGGCCATAGATGTCTATTCCTGCGAGCCGCTCGGCGAGCTCGATACGAAGCTCACGAAACTTCCGAATGTCATATGCACTCCCCACATAGGCTTCTATTCAAAACAGGCCAACGATAATTCAATAAGAATGTCCGTTGACTCAATCGTAAAATATCTTGAGGAAATTTGTTAATTAACATTAATCGGACGAGGAGGATGAAAAAATGAATTACGGTTGTCAGTCCATGATAGGGAAAATACAGTCGGTATTGCTTAAGCGTCCCGAACAGGCGTTCATAAGTCAGGAGAATCTCGAGCGCAGGTGGGAAGAGTTTAATTATGCCGGATGCCCGGACTATCAAAAGGTCATTGAGGAATACAATGTTTTCGAAAAGATTATTAAGGACCATGTTCCGAATGTCTACTATCTTCCGGAAGACGGCAGAACGGGTCTCGATTCGATTTATACTCACGATGCCTTAAAAATAACGAAAAAAGGCGCGGTTTATTTTAACATGGGCAAGCTGCCGAGGTCGGGAGAACCGTTTGCGAGCGAAGACTATCTTAAGAGCATCGGGGTTCCGACTCTGGGAAGGATTGTTGCACCCGGCACACTGGAAGGCGGCGACGTTCTTTGGGTAGACGAAAAAACGGTCGCGATAGGCAGGGGGTACAGAACGAACGATGAGGGAATAAGGCAGTTCAAAGAAATAACGAAGGATGTGGTCGACGAATATATAGTCGTTCCCATGCCGCATGGTGACGGTCCGGACTACTGCCTCCACCTTATGAGCGTTATCAGTCCGATTGACCACAAAAAGGCGGTTGTATACTCCAGATATATGCCCGTATTCTTTAGACAATATCTGGTCGCAAAGGGCTGGACTCTCATAGAGTGCAACGACGAAGAATACGATTATCTCGGGACCAATTTGCTTTGTCTTGAACCCGGCAAATGCGTTCTAATCGAAGGATGTCCGGAAATCGAAAAGAAGGTTCGCGATTCCGGAGTGACAGTATACACATATCCCGGACACGAGCTGTCATTTAAAGGACTCGGCGGCGCTACCTGCATGACCTGCCCGATTGAACGCATATAACGTACATGATGATATTTGACAGCATAGGTGAAGATATTCTTCGCCTGCTCTACGGCTATGTGGCGGCAAAGAGCGTCACGGGAAGCGCGGAGGAAAACAGCGGCGCGGATTTTTTTATCGAAGCCATGAGCGAGGTCCCTTATTTTAAGGCGCACCCGGACAATTTGATACGATATCCGATTGCCGGCGATTCTCTTAAGCGAGATGTCTGCGCCGCGATGCTTCGGGGTAAATCGCCGGATACCGTGGTAATGATTCACCATTTCGATGTCACGAGCACCGAGGACTACGGGCGTTTCGCGTCCGTGGCATTCGATCCGGATGCGCTTATTAGGGTTTTGCGCAGCGGCGATGTGGTGCTCGAACAGGATGCTCTCAACGACTTAAACAGCGGCGACTTTATATTCGGCCACGGCGTCTGCGACATGAAAGGGGGCGGGGCGATTCAGATGTCCTTGCTTTCAAGGCTGTCTGAAATCGCGGACTTCCCCGCTACGCTTTTGCTCATTGGAATTCCGGACGAAGAGAATTTGTCGGCGGGCATGAGGGCCGCCGTAAGTCTTTTGAGCGAACTCAAGGAAAAGCACGGTCTTAATTACAAATTGATGATTAATTCCGAGCCTCATCAGAGAAAAGATCCGCAAAAAGGCGTGTTTTCCATAGGATCCACCGGCAAGCTTCTGCCCTTTATCTACGTAAAGGGCAGAATGTCGCACGCCGGAAAGAGCGCGGAGGGGATAAACCCTCTGGCCGTCGCGTCCCGAATCGTGGCCGCAACCGAAGGCCTTCCGTTTACCGATGACGGCGCTCCGACTCCGACCTGGCTGATGCTGCGCGACGACAAGCTTCACTATGACGTGTCGATGCCCCGTTCCGTTTTCGGATGCATGAGCGTTCTGAGCTTTCACGCGACGGTGAGCGAAATTCTCGGGAAACTGAGAAAAGTTTGCGAAGCGGCCTTCGATGATTGCATAGACGCAAGGACAAAAGCTCTCGGCATCAAACGCAGCGCTCTGCCGTGGAACCCCCGGGTTTACAGCTGGACGGAAGTTCTGGCGGAAGTTGAATCCATAGGCGGAGAAGAATGGAAACGCTCTTCGGCGCTTCTTTTTGACAAGCTTGAACGTGGCATCGAAAGCGGAGAAATGTGCTTTGCGGACGCGTACAGATTGCTGCTTGAATTTACGGTAAACGAACTTCCCGATGTGCCTTTGGTCGTATTCGGCCTTATGCCTCCGTACTATCCGGCTGTCACAAACGGAAATTTCGCAGGGCTTCCGGAAAGCATTGCGAACCTGGGCAAATTGCTTAACGAGTATTCCGTTGCGGAGTTCGGTCAGGAGTATGAAATCGAAGAATTCTATACCGGCATATCGGATTTAAGCTATTCGAGCTTGGCCCCGAATCAAAGCCGGGAAGATAAATTGGCCTTCATCGAAGAGGTGCCGATGTACGCTAAGGGATACACGCTCAATATTGACGATTTAATGAACATAGCCATGCCCTGCATCAACATCGGCCCTTGGGGCAAGGATTTTCACAAGCTTACGGAGCGGGTTTGCCTAAGCGACCTCGTGGAGAAAACCCCAAAGCTGCTGCATCGGGCGATACAGATCGCTTTGGGGATATAGGAGGAAAATCATTGATTTGAAGCCATAGCGTCTTATATCGGCGCGCTCTGCCGTATATTATAAAAAATATGCGTACGGATATTTGCTGTGCGCATATTTTTTGTTCTTTGTCTAGAAAACCTCAAAGCTGTTGTTCGAATTTTATTTACCGACGGCTACAAGCAGCTGGATTTCAATGGGCGCATTGCCGGGAAGACCGGCTACTCCGACAGAAACACGGGCACATGAAGCAACGGGACCCAATTGATTGTACAGATAGTCCGATGCCATATCCGCCAGTTCGGCATGCCTGGTAAACGCAGTATTCGCAGCGATATAAGCTGTCATGCGGAGAATCTGCTTAATCTGTTCACCTTCATGCAGCTTACTCTTCGCAGCGCTAAGAGCATTGGCCGCAGCCTGCGCCACAGATTCTCTATAAACCTCAAGTGAAGGCTCATCGCCAGATACTTTGCCGGGTCGGAGCATGATACCGTCGACGCGGGGCGTCATACCGGCCGTCCAAATCAGATCGCCATAACGAGAGGCGATTACATATTTACCCTGAGGAATAGGATTACTCATATCGATATCTCTCGATTAACTCGGCAATGCGACGGACGGCATCGGCGGCAGCCTGCGGATCCTGAGAGAAATTGATGCGGAAACTGTCGGTAAACTGAGGACCAAATTCGGTGCCCGGTGTTACTATAACGTTGGCCTGCTCCCGCAATATCTTAACGAAGGTGGGCATATCCACCGCTAACTTGGGAAGCTTGGGGAACAGATAGCTTCCGCCCTCGCCGGAACGAACTTCAAGGCCCTCGACGGAGCGGAAGATGGATATCAATTCATCCCGGATGGCCTTGTGTCCGGCAACACGATCATCCATAAAACCTTCAGGTTCATTGAACCATGTCCTAAAGACAGCCTGATTGTAGCCGCTACAGCGCAGAGTAACAATTGCCTGCAGTTTTTCCATGCGCTTGACAATCTCTCTGCCGCCGAAGCCTACGCCCAGACGAAAACCGCTGAGAGACTCGGTCTTTGAGGGACCGATTATTGTAATACAGTTCTCGGGGGTCTCGGTTACGGCACAGAAATGTGTATACGGATGATTGTCAAAGATCTGGCGGGAATAAAGCTGATCCGCGATGACCGTAGCGCCGTACTTCTTGGACAAATCCGCAATCCCTTTTACTTCACGGGCGGAGTAAATAGCACCGGTGGGGTTATTGGGGTTGGAATAGAGGATGACCTTTACACCCTGCTCCAAAGCCGCTTCCAAAGCGGACAGATCCAGACCGGCTTCTTCATCGGAGGCGAAGTAATCCATACGAACGGGGAACAGTTCGCCGCCCAGAAAATATACCAGCTTACGGTTGGCAAAATAGTCCGGCTCGATTATGGCGACCTTGGTACCCTCACCGATGGTGGCGCCCATGGCCAGAAACAGCGCACCCTGCGTACCGGGTGTAAGAATTACGTTGTCAGCACCAA
>DAONZO010000002.1:0-19425 GCA_035406945.1 Bacillota bacterium
CATGAAACGGGAATACGGTCAACCGAAAATTATTAAAAAGTGAAAAGACAATATGTTAATTGTACGATAGTCTTCAACGCTTAACGACCGTTGCACCCATGCCCTCCGCCAAATAAGATAAAGGATGTCTTAGTTGATGCCGACAAAAAACTATTTCAGGTTGACATTTTACCGGAAACAGATAACATAAATAAATAAGTGGAAATAGGATAAAATGAAAAATCGATTAGCCTATCACAGTCAGTAGGACATACTTCATCGGACTTTGAAACGCAGGCTATGATTATAAACAACATAAAGGAAGACGAGGGAAAATGCTATGAAAAAATACTATTTTATTATTGCGATTGTATTGATTTGCTCGTTTCTTACAGGATGCGGCAACGGTTCTGCGGAGCAAATAGATGAGCAAGCATCAGGCTTCGGTCTTGATACCGATCAAGCTACCTCCGCACATAGCGAGTCTGAACAATCCGGATCTGAAAAACCTGAACCCGAAAAAATTCTCATTTATGAGGCGGACGGCGTCAAGGCGTATTATCTCGATTATATTATCGAACAGCCGTACCCATATGGTCCGGAGGTCAGATTATATTTTGAAAACAATAAAGACATAGATGTTAGTTTGTATTCCCAGGATTTTTCAGTCAATGGAATTATGTTAGCCGCCAACCTCAGCGTCGATGTTCCTGCAAGAGGTGCAGCACCCGGCTATATCTACATTCATGATACTGATTTTGACAGTCACGGCATCACGGCTTTTAACAAGATTGAATTTGTCCTCGGGATCCTCAATGCAAAGGAGCACTATCATCTGGTTTCAGAGCCTATCCTGATTGACACAGATAATCTTTAATCTACCGGGGCCGTAAAATCAGTGGTATTAATTATTCGAGGCACGGGCTGTTTACCGTTCACTTATATATCAAATAAAGAAAAAATATATAGAGCAGCATTTCCAACATCTAACGGCTTTTGCACCTATACCCCTGGCTTTCACCCGCGACTTCCGATTTGCATCTGCGAGTATCCATTTGCACCCACGGGCTGAAAGTCTATTAACATATGATTTCCTTCCCGGATAAGACAGCAGATTTTGATAAAAAGTCTGCTTTTATTTTTGTCTCAAAACCCTCTGATTTCAAGAGGTTTTGAGCCTTATTCGATCCTGCGTAAAAAAGCACACAAAACCTCCCATGGTACTTTCGACTTTAGCATGGGAGGTCTGTTGCACTTACAGCATCTTTTGCGTTTTATGCCTGTTTTTCTTTATACCGCCGTATACCCGCCATCAACAGGCAGAATAACACCGGTTACATAAGAAGCTTCGTCGCTTGCCAGGAAGATGGCTGCCGCATTGAGTTCGCCTTCTTTTCCATATCTTCCCAGGGGCACGGTGGCCTTCATATAGGCCGTAAACGCTTCGGTTTCCAGCGTGTCTATTGTCAGCTCGGTTGCAAAATATCCCGGGCAAATTGCATTGCAGGTAATATTGTATTTTGCCAATTCTGCCGCAACCGCACGTGTCATATTTACGACACCGCCCTTGGATGCATGATAAGCTACGGTGTCTATTGCCGTATTTCCAACCATGCCGTACATCGAAGCAATGTTGATAATACGGCCATAGTTGTTTTTCTTCATGATGTTTCCAAAAGCTCTTGTTACATAAAACACGCTGTCCAAATCCGTGTTCATAGTGAAATCCCACTCTTCGTCCGTCATTACCAGAACGCCTGCGTTTTTCGCCGAACCTGCGCAATTTACCAATACGTCTACTTTGCCAAATTCCGCCTCAGCTTTTGCTGCCGCCGCATTGACTTGCTCCGGAACGGTTACATCGCATTGCAATACCAGACACTTTACGCCCTCGGCGCGAATTTCTTCGGCAAGCTGTTCCAACTTTTCGACACGTCTTGCCATGATTACCATATCGGCACCTTGCTTTGCATAAGCTCTCGACATCTGTGCGCCCAAACCGGACGAAGCACCGGATACCACTACAACTCTTCCTTTTAAATTGAACATTGAGACACCTCCTAAATATTATTGAATGCCAACAAACTAATTATATCAGATTATTGTTAAAAAAGTCACATGTATTTAAATTTTTGTACAATTTTCTGCCGTAATTTCCAAGATCGGGGAAATGTAAATACCTACGGGATATTTGCCCGGTAACGGGGGCGCTTCGTGTAAAAAAACGTATTCCGAAGGCTGTGTCTGTATCATTCGCAAGGCTCAGAATAAAAAGCATTGAATTAGTTAAACGGTAGTATATAATGTGTGTGAAAGTTCGAAACATCATAAATATACGAGGGAAAACGGCGAACTTGCTTAAATAACGAAAACAAGCAAGAAAAAACCCACGGCAAGCGGCGATTTAATTTTTCTGGAGATGAGAGTATGGAATATAGCTTACTTGTATCAATTTTGTATTATCTTTGCGGTTTTTTTATATGGGCTTCGGTACATACGCAGTAGATGTCAACGCCAAAAGCAAAGTTAACAGGCTGTTTGTGCTCATGATGAGTTCGATGGGGGCCTGGTCGTTCGCATTCGCCATTTCAAATTCGGCGCCCACGGCGGAATTGAGTGCATTTTGGGGATGCTGCTCGGTTTTCGGGTGGGGAGTTTTTTACAGCATTATGCTTCACTTTGCGCTTATTCTCACAAAGGCCGAAAGTCATTTTAACAAGAGCATCATGCTCATCTCAATTTATTTGCCCGCATTTATAAATATAATTCTGTTCGCGCCCTTCGGATTTCTTGCAGAGCAGCAATATGAAATGGTGCAGAGCGATTTCGGCTGGATAAATGTATTACCCATCGATATGGGTAAGATTTGGTTTATCGCATATTACTCCGTATTTACTGCTGTAACTCTTATATTGATTATTCGCTGGTGGATAAAAATTGAGTCCGGTACTCCTAAGAAGCGGCAAGCGACGTATTTCCTTATATCCTTACTGTTTCCCCTCTTCTTGGGAATAATAACAGAGACTATACCGGACTTCCTTGGGAAAAGCTCTTTACCCAGAATAACCGTCGTGTTTCTGATGCTTCCCGTGCTGGTGCTTTCTTCGACATTAAGAAAATCCGGCTTGCTTCTCGAAAGACCGAGAGGTATATCCCTGGTCTCGCAAGGCGGTCAATATACCGACGAAGACCGATTGCGCTTATTTAGAACGGTTGCGGGCATATTTACGGCAGGCAGTTCCATATCATTTTTTATAGGATATTTTGCCATGAAAAGACCGGTGGGAGATGAGATTTTCCTCGCCGCGACCTTATTATTGCTTGGAATATTTATAAGATCCATACCGCGCATGACGAAAAAACACAGCGTTCAAAACACCATGTTTTTGGCAGCTTGCGTACTTAGTTTGTTTCACATTATGATAAGAAACGTCGAAAGAGGTGGAGCGACAATATGGACGATATATATATTGTTCTTTGTATTTACAGTCATACTCGACAGTAAACTCCTTCTGACCATCTATGCCGGATTGGTGATAATGATTCAAATCATTTTATTGGCAATCAATCCGGAAATTCCCGTCATTGTCGATATAAATGAGTACATGACAAGAATCGCTCTTATTATCCTCACCTATTTTGCCGTGCGACGTCTGGCAAGCGAATATGCCTTGAAGCTGGAGGCACATAAGAGATTTATAAAAGAACAGGAAGTGCTCGAAAACATTTCAACCAATTTTATTACGATCAACAGTGAAAACGCTCACGAGAAAGTCTACGAAATGTTAGAAATGTCCGCCGAGGTTCTTGAATTTGATTATGCATATTTAGTCGGATTCAACGAGGATCATGAAGATGCAAATGTTTTCAGCGCATATACGAAAAGTTTGGAGAGCGATTCACTTCCCTATCACCCGGGGATGAAAATTAAAACAGCCGCCTTCCCCATAATTAAAACTCTGATTGCCCGCGGTACACCCATGATATGTGAAGACATCATAAATACCCCCGCCGACGGATGTGAGGGAACGAGAAATTTCTTCATATCAAGAGGAATAAACTCCTTTTTTGCATATCCGCTGCAAATCGCGGGACGACCGATAGAAGGAATGCTCATCTTTGAATACCACGAGCAGGGAGATAAGAACCTAAGCGAAAATCGGTCGCACTTTTTGAACATGATTGTGAATATGTTGGGGGATGCAAGAAAGAAGACTTTATACGAAGAAATGATATATGACATCGCTTATTTTGACGAAAGCACAAAATTGGCGAACAGGAATATGCTGACAAAGAAACTCGATCAGGACATCAACGACATAAAAGGCTCGGAGAAAATAGCGGTTTTTAATATAGAGCTCGCGAACATAAGAATGATTAAAGACAGCTTCGGTCATAATGTCGTGGAGCAAGTAATGGTGAAGTCGGCGAAAATGCTCGAAAGCCTGCTCGGAAACCGCTCCGATATCTTCCGGACAAGCGAGGGGGAGTTTGTCGTTGTTTTGCATGGCGCGAAAAACATCAAACAGGTAGAAGAGCACGCGAACAGACTGCTCGCCGTTTTTTCCCAGCCCATAGCAACCGATATGGAAACAGGCGCGCTGTTCGTTGCGGCCCGCATAGGCATATCCGTGTATCCGGATAACGGAATAGACGCGAAGACTCTTCTTAAGAATGCCGATCTGGCAGGATATGAAGCGGTAAGCAACAATGAGGATATTATTTTCTATGCAAAGCGCCTGGAAGAACATATTGCGGAAAATACACTGCTTACGAATAAGCTTTTCAGATCCCTGCAAAACAAAGAGTTCTTTTTAGAGTACCAGCCTCAAGTCAGTTGTGACACAGGAAAAACCGTAGGGGTTGAAGCCTTGCTCAGATGGACAATCGAAGACGACAGGAGGGTGCCGCCGAATAGATTTATTCCGATACTCGAGCAGACCGGATTAATTTACGATGTGGGACTTTGGGTTCTGGAGCAGGCGCTTTTGGAGCACAATAGGCTTATCGCAAAGGGATTCCCGCCTCTTCGCTTTTCCGTAAACCTGTCGGTTGTACAATTTGAAGGAGAAGATTTTATTTCTGATGTTGCAAAAATTATAAAGAAAAGTCGGGTGGATCCGAAATACATCGAGATGGAGATTACGGAAAGTTTGTTCTCTAAAAACCCCGAGGAGGTACTTATAAAAATATATGAATTGAAAAAGCTGGGAGTCCATATTGCCATAGACGATTTCGGCAGCGGTTATTCATCATATAATCGATTGAAACTGGTGCCTTTTGACAGCTTGAAAATAGATAAAGCAATAATAGATTACATCGATTTGGAAGAAGAAGGGGCTCATTTGGCCGAAAATATTATTTCATTAGCCCGAATTTTTGGAGCGAGTGTTATTGCGGAAGGGGTGGAAAAAAAGGAGCAGCTTAATTTGCTGAAAAGCATGGCTTGCGATGAAATACAAGGATACTACTTCTCCAGACCTCTGCCGCCGGAAGCGCTCGAAGAATTTTTAAAAAAGGAATGACATAACAAGATGCGGCTCTTGATAGATACTTTCTTTTGCCCTTGGAACTCGTGACCCTCGGCAGAGGTTTTCCTGAATTATGTCACCAAGAAACATAATTTGGCTCATGAGGCTAAATTGTGGGAAGAATTCGTTGACAGTAATCCCGCCCTGTGGTACTCTGCGCTTAGTTGTATCCCGGTAAAAGTGAATGGAGATATTAAGATGACAAAGAGATTTTGTACTCAATGTGGCGCAGAGCGTCCCGCGGGGTCATCCTTTTGTCCCAAGTGCGGTGCAGCGCAAAACACAGGCGCACAACAGTCGTATCCGACCGCTGTGCAGCAAATCCCGAATCAACAGCATTATCAGCAGTACCGAACTGCTCAGCCGGCATATCGGCAGCCTTATCAGGCCGCTCCGCCGATTGGCTGCAACACGCCCCAAGTGACAAGCGCCAAAGCAACAGGATTGATTGTCGGCGTGTTTATGCTGATTGTAGCATTTCTCCTCATTGTACTTATTCTTATTCTACCCTCAAAGGAAGATTTCTCACTCATGGGCTCCACGGAAGGGCCTCAGGTTTCCGCGTCTTCGGCTTCTCCGGCTCCAAGCGCCGATGCGGCCGCCTCGGAAGAAGAATACGGAGAAGTGCCGCTTTCGGTTGTCGCTAATGTCAATGTAGATGCAAGAGCGGGAGATTACGCAGGAAGCTATACCGGAACCGTTTCTTTCAGGAATAAAAACCTGTATATCATGTCCGAGCTCTTTGGAGATACCTCCTACGAGGACATACTTTCGGGGTATAACGGCAATACATATGACTGTACGGCCGAAATCGACGACTGTATACGCCTCTTTTCTCCGGATGTTTATTCCGAAAATGACGACGGGAGCTCCTATGTCTACTATTATTTCGGTTCCGACCTGGAAAACGGCATCGCCGTATACGAGGACAGTAATTATGACGAGGAACTGCAGTGCCGCTACTCCATGGCGGACAAAGCGTATTTCCTGACGGACGGCAGCGTCTATGTAATCAACATCACTATGGTCGAGTTTGATGACGGCAGGATCATGGCGTCCGAAATACGCATGAAACTCACACCTGTCCGATAGGAGGTGTCTTGCATATGCATGAAAACGCTAACGCGGGATTTGGACGTCATATTCTGAGAGGATATATCCGGCCCTTTACGTCGGGAGGCTTTCTGCCGTTTATCGTTTCTTTTGTCTTGTCCGCCATCCCCATCGTTCAGTTTTTTGTTCCCGCCATAGCTTTTAAGGACACGCGGGATTTGCGCGGCGGAGATTTTCGGAAAACGGCCATGTTGTCGCTGAAAATGTTTGCCGCCACGCTGCTGTTGTTTGCACCGCCGCTGGCATTGTATCTGCTTATCCATCTTCTTGGAATCACGCTCAAGGCCGGGCCGGTGTGGCTTTTGTACGTACTGTTGGGCTTGATGCTGCTTTTCGCCGTGTCGGCGCTTATCCGCCTTCCGATGGCATTGCTGGTGCTTTCGAGGGGAGGCTGCGTCCGGGAGGCTCTTGACGGCCGTTTTGTCAAGATTCTGATCAGCGCCTGTTTCGGACGCTACCTTGCCTCTCTCTTAAGCCTTATTCCATTGGCCTTTCTAGCGCTTTTCATTGATTTAATGCCGCTTTGGCTGGCCTATATTTACTGTGCCTTCTTGAGCGCGTGGATATTCATGTATATCGGGTATGTTATGAACCGCTGTTATGATCAAACAGCACCGGCAGAATACCCGTCCGCGGGAGCTCCGCCCGAGCCCTTCGACGGCAGGCGTTATGCCCGCACGGCGCTGTCTTTGCTGCTCGTCGTTGCCATGCTGAACGGATCCGTGAGCGTGTTTGCTTTCAACGAAGACGAGCAGATGGCTTCGGGAAACTATCCGAAACACCGGTATACCGCAAAAGAGTACGACGCGGCTGTCGAGAAGTTCGCCCGTAACGGGCAGCTGAATCAGTACACCCAGCTGTACTACGACTCGGACACCGGCAGATTTTACTGCGCGACAAAGCCGGGTACGGGAGAAAAAGCCGATGCCATGTTTATTGCCGTCCTCGGTTTTACAGCCGACTGCCTGCCCGTCATCGGCACCGCCAAAAACGTGATAGAGGCGGCTTACTATAAGAGCATAGCTTCAGACCCCAACAGATCCCGCGAGGAACGGGCCGCTGCACAAAGAATGCAATACTTAAAAACCATGATGGCAGCTCTTTCCCTTGCCGGCCCTATCGGTAAGGCCGCGTCCGGTGTCACGGGCAAGGGCGTTGTGCCGTTTTTGATTGTAAGGGCGGGGACGACATTGACCGATCCTACGATGAGGAAAATAATCAGCGCGGCGGACGATGCGCTTTGGGGTTGGGATATGGTTGGAAATATCCACAATATCGTTGATGTGGTCGATAGAGATGTCGGCGATATGTTTGCGCCGTTCACGCCTCAGGGTTCCATCGGTGCATATTCATCGCCGCCTGCTTCAGGCGGAACGGATCAACCGGCAGAACCCGGGCAGCCGCAAGACGGATATGCTTCTCCCGATGGAGACTATTCTCCTTTCTGGGGAACCTATAAGGGAACGCTGCAATGCTCGCAAAATTCTGCGGAAGCTTACGGGGTAGTAGGTTATTTTGAAAATCCGGAAATTACCATTACTCTGAATGAAAACGGCTCCATGACCTTAAGCTATACATTTGAATCCTCGTATGCGTATGAGACCTACGGCGTAAGCATGAGCGGTACGACTACCATTCCTGTCAGTTTCGGCCCCTCCGTTGCTCTGCTGCGGACCTTGGGGGGTTATATGATGCAAGAGGAACGTTCCGGCGCTTTTACCGCTACGAGCGTCACGCGCTATGGCGGCGAAGCGTATGGGGGCGAGGGCGGCGAGCTGACGTCGACGGCGGATTATCAGGTGAGATTTTTTGGCGGCTTCGAATTGCAGAGAGTAAACGGGCAGATTGTGGCCATAGCCGACGGTTATGTCATACAGAAACCCCTTGACAGTGACGAGTCCCTGTATATGTCGTTTCGTATTACAAAGGTGGACTAAGCCCGGCAGACGCCGTATAATAAGTTGCGTGAACCCGAATAACAAGAGGCTGTCCAAAAAGGTTCGTCAGGAACCCGGAGGGGCATCCTCTTTTCGCTTTATAAAAGTGTGGACATGCTTGCCGAAATCAATCATAATAAAAGCGAGCGGATATATTGACGGTATAATGTTCAGAAGCGCAAGGAGGAATATAACATGACATTCGGAACGGCAGCGCTGGTATGCATGATTCTTACACGGTTTTTGCTTTCTGCGGCTTAACTATGATATGATAAGAATAATTTCCGGCCCCGATGCCGAACAACTTAAAATGGCTATGCTGAGCCGGATAGCCGTCGATCTTAAAGCCATAAGGGACGGGGCTTCGCAGGCTTCCCGGGTTCTGATAGTGGTTCCCGCCCAGTTTACCCTTGCCACCGAGCGCATGGTTTTCGATACTCTCGGCGCCCCCGGCTTCTTCGACCTCCACGTGATGTCCGGGAACAAGCTGAGACAGGAGATACTCCGCGAGACCGGCGGCCCCGGAAAAACCCCCATAAACAGCATAGGCCGGGCCATGCTGCTGAGGCGCATCATAGCGGAAAAATCGGAAATGCTCGGCGTTTTCAGGGATGTGAGCAACAAGCCCGAATTTGTTTCGCTTGCCGCGGACTTTATAGTTCAGCTCAGGCAGAGCCGCCTGCTGCCCGCGCAGCTTTCCGAAATGCGCAAGGCTTTGAGCCGCGACAGCCTTTTAGGCCGTAAGCTTGCGGACATGCAGCAGCTCTGCGCGGCCTACGACGAAGTTATGAGCGATAAGCTCACGGATTCCGAAGGTCTGCTCGCCTATACCTCAGATAAAGCCGCAGAGAGCCGTCTCATAAAAGACAGCCTCATATGGTTCTGCGATTTCTATTCCTTTACGCCCAACGAATTCAATTTTATCGGCAGCCTCATGGATGCTTCCGCGGGGCTGGGTTTTGCCGTGCTATGCCCGGAAGAAGAGTTCGGGGCTCGCAGTTCGATAAGCCTGCGGACTTTGGCCAGGCTGAAGGAGGAAGCCCAAAAGAGGGGGAAGGAGGTCTTTTCGGAAACGCTCGAGGCCGATGAAAGACCGTCTCCCGAGCTGCATCTTGTGCGCTGCTCAACCCCGCACACTCAGGCCGAAACCATAGCCGCGGAGGTATTGGAACTTCTGCGCAGCGGCAAGGCGTCCTGCGAGGAGACAGCCATACTTACGGGAGACCCCGAAGGCTGCGGAAACGCGATCAAGCGGGTCTTTTCCGAGCTTGGAATACCCATTTTTGCCGACGAAAAGCGCAGCGTTCAGCACGACCCCGCGGTCGGGCTGATATCCGCCTTGCTTTCCATGTGCGCCTACGGAATGAGGCCGGATTATATAATCGGCTTTATGAAAAGCGGCCTGGCATCCGCCGGTCTAAAGCTGCAAGAACCTCTTACGATGGACGATACGGATATGTTCGAAAACTACGTAAAGAGGTATCGCATACGCGCAGAGGGCTTTGTCAAGCCTTTTGCATATGGGCAGCGCAGCATGAACGGGGCGGAATTTGAGCGTCTCGAAGAAATAAGGGAAGCCCTTGCGCAGCTGCTCGACCCCTTTCTTAAGAAGATGAAAACGCTCTCTGCGGTGAGCGGAAAAACCGAAGCTCTGCGCGTCTTTTTAACGGAAGAACTGGCCTTGCCTCAGGTCCTTGAACTCAGGTCTCAGGAGCTTGCGGAGCGCGGCTGCACGGACGCTTCGGGCGAAATAGCCCAGATATGGGAGATAGTATCCGAGGTGATGGACCAGGCGGTAGAGCTCATGGGGAACGCGGAGCTGTCTTCGGAGGACTTCGCGGTCTGCTTAGAGGACGCTTTCAGAGATATAAAGGTGGGGCTTCTTCCCCAAAGAGCCGGCGCCGTCACCCTCGGCACGGTCGGAAGGTCAAGGCTTCACGGGATAAAGGCTCTCTTTATGGCCGGCGTAAACGAAGGGCAGATACCTTCGGAAAAAGGCGCGGAAGGCATTCTTACGGAAGAAGAACTGGCCATCCTTTCCGATTGCGGTTACAGCATAGGAAAGTCCGGCGGAATACTGGCCCAGGAGGAAGCGCTCAATATTTACAGGGCCATGCGTTCTCCCACGGACAGCCTTTGGATATGCTATACCCTGGAGGACAGCGGAGCTGCCGCGACGAAGCCTTCGCCCATAGTACTCGACCTTCTTGCCGCGGGGCTTAGCCCCGAGGCCGACGTGGAAAACCGCGGCGACCCCACGGTCTTCCTCACCGGAAAGAAAAGCGCGCTGCAGCAGCTCGGAAAGGAGCTGAGAAGTTACGTTTCCGGCGATATTCCCGAGCTTGCGCCCGTATGGAAGCAGACCTACAACATGCTGAAAAAAGCGGGCGAGCCCGCCCTGGATACATTAAAAGAGGGCCTGCTGTTCACCAACGAGAGGCAGCCTCTTTCTCAAAAATCCGTACAGGGCCTGTTTTCGGAGCTTAAAAAAGGAGGAGATTCCGATGTTTTCAATTACAGCCCGTCGGAACTGGAAAACTACGCGGGCTGCGCTTTCCGTCACCTCATAAGCTACGGACTGAGGCCGAACGAGCCCCGCGACTTTGAAATCTCCGTAAGAGAAATAGGCGACATCTATCACGAATGCCTCATGCGCCTGTGCAAAAAGCTCACCCGGCCCTGCGTTGAAAAGAACATAAAGGTCTGCGACCCGGCTTCGCCCTGGATGAGCGTCGAAAGGGAAGAGCTCGGCGAGATGGTGGGGGAGATACTGGACAGGCTTTCCGAAGAGAGCTTCGAGGGCTTGTTTAAATCCGGCCCCGCGGAAATCTACCGAAGCCGCCGCATACGCGAGCTTGCGCTGCGCTTCGCCTGGCAGATGGTGCTTCAGGTGCGCAGGGGAAGAATAAGCTCCATGAGTTTCGAGACCCCCTTCGGCGGGGAAAGTTCCCCGATAGAGGTCGGCACCGCCGCGGGGAAGGCCTTTGTTACCGGGCGCATAGACCGCGTGGACATCAGCGGAAACTATCTAAAGGTGATAGACTATAAATCCGGAAAAAAGACGCTCGACCGCGAAGAAGTGAAACAGGGTTACGCTCTGCAGCTCATGGTATATCTGGAAGCCGCGCTAAAGCTGAAAGGCGGCGGGAGCGAAAAGGAATTGATGCCGGCCGGGATGTTTTATTACTTGATAAGGGATCAGGAAGGAAGCTGCGATCTGGACGAAGCCGCCGCGGAAACGGTCTCCGAGGAAATGCTCGCAAAGATTGCGGAAAGCTATAAGCTGAACGGACTGTATGTAGGCAAAGACGAGGCCATAAGCGGCATAGACGCCTCGGCCGTAAGCGAAGGGCGCTCGGACGTTATAGATTACAAAATCAAAAAAGACGGGGGAATATATTCCGGAAGCTGTCTCAGCGAAGATGAGTTTGAGGAACTGCGCAACACATTCAGGGCTGAGCTGACAAGGCTGATACACAGCTTAAACGCGGGGAGCATAGGGGCCAATCCGAGAAGGCTCAGTCAGAGCAGTGTGTGTGCATATTGCGATTATAAATCAATATGTCTTTTTGACACCGCTTTTGCGGCAAACTCTTACAAATAGTGCGGGGGGCGGTCTATAAAAAGCATGAAGCGTCTATAAGCTCGCGGCTTTTTTGAATAAATGTCTTTAATTGCTTGCTCTTTTGTGCGATAATACAGTAGAGGGGGATGTTGCCCGTAATTCAAGGGCGGCGCTTAATTATTCGGCTCAGGGAGGGAAGCGATGTCAGAATTCTACAATCCGAACGCAACGCAGGGTACCTTGGAGAGATATCAATGTCCGTCCTGCGGCGCCCCCATGAACTTCGACGCGGCCAGCGGCAATGTAATCTGTCAGTCCTGCGGCAATCAGATGACCATAGATGCCGCAAAAGCCATGCAGAAGCCGGGTCACGGCGATAACGATTTCAATTGGGGCGACTACAAAGCCGGACTGAGCTATAACGGCCAACTGGATACCAACGTCTACCAGTGTCACAGCTGCGGAGCGATGATAGAATGCGACGCCAGCACGGCCGCCACAACCTGCCCCTACTGCGGCAACAACGTGGTTCTTTCGGATCGCGTAGGTTCCGGAATAAAGCCCAATTACATAATACCTTTCAAAATTCAAAAGAAAGACCTGAAGCCTCTTATAGACAACTTCTATAAGAAAAAGCGCCTTCTTCCGAAAGATTTCTTTTCCGAGAACAATATAGGCAAGGCGCAGGGCATCTACGTGCCTTTCTGGTTCTTCAACTGCGGGGTTGCGGGCGGTCTTAGCATGAACGCAAGCCAAAGCTTCTCTTACAGCGAGGGCGACTACGACTGCGTCCGCACGGACCACTATCTGCTCGAGCGCGAGGGCTCCATGGCCTTCGACAAGCTTCCGGTAGACGCCAGCACCAAGATGGACGACGACCTCATGGATTCAATCGAACCCTACGATTATTCGGAGCTTGTTCCCTTCAACAGCGCCTACCTTGCGGGCTACGTGGCCGACCGTTTCAACAGCGACCCCGACGCGGAGCTTCCGAGGGCTAATGCGCGGATGATGAACAGCGCTTTTTCCGCATTCAGATCCACTGCCGGCAATTACAGCGTAGAGGGCATCAGGGCCAATAACCTGCACATTTCGCAGGCCGACTGCAAGTACGCCATGCTCCCGGTATACCTGTTCCACTGCGAATACCGCGGAAAGACCTATCGCTACGCGGTAAACGGGCAGACCGGCAAGCTTGTCGGAGAGCTTCCAATAAGCAAGGGCAAGGCCGCCGCCTGGTTTGCGGGGGTGTTTGCCGGAGTCTTCGTTCTTGTGAGCGGAGCGCTCAGCCTTATGCAGCTGCTTGGGAGGTGACGGGGATGAGAAAAACGAGATTTTGCGCATTTGTTCTGGCCGCGCTTTTTATCCTTGTCTCCCTGCCTTCCGCGGCAGCGGCAAGCGCTGAAAGGCCCGCGTGGTTTCCGGAGGACCTCGATTCGCTTCCCGGATTTTACGACAGCACGGCTCCGCGCATAGTGGACTTCGCGGATGTCTTCAGCCCCGGGGAAGAGGCGGCGATACAGGCCAGGATAGACTGGCTCTGCGAGAAATATTCCACCGACTTCGTGGTGGTCACCGACATCACCACCTACGAGCTCGGCGCCGACGACTACAGCTTTTACTTCTATAAGAACAACGGCTACGGCGTGGAGCCGCGATACAGCGGAAACATACTGTTTATAAGCTTTGAGCCGGGCAACAGAACCTGGTGGTCGCAGGCCTTCGGCGAATATGAGTACCTCTTTGCCGGGTCGAACCGCAACAATGTAAACGTGGTCGACGATGCCATAGAGCCGTATATGCATTCCGGCGACTACGCGGACGGCGTCATCGCCTATATAGAGAAATTAGGAGAACTCTACGAGTACGAAGGGGAGCTTCCCGCGCCTCCGCTCACTTTTGCGGACTTCAAAGTCCCGATACTCGCGGGTCTGGGTGGGGGTCTGATTATTGCGCTCATAGTTCTTTTTATGCTGATAGGCGAGATGAGAAAGGTCGCCATAGGCAGCGAGGCCGGAGCCTACATAGTTCCCGGAAGCTTTATACTGAGCCGTTCCGCGGATCACTATCTTTATTCCAGCGTCACCCGCACAAAGCGGGAAAAAAGCGGCAGCGGCGGAGGTTCGAGCTTCAGCAGCCATTCTTCGGGAAGCCACAGCTCTTCGGGCGGAGGCGGCAGGAGCTTTTAACGAGAAGGCGCAACCACCAATGTTTTCATTATTTTGAAAATAAATCCAAGTTTTTAAATCTTAAAATCTGAAAGGAGAAACACTATGGGACTTATTAAGGCAATTACCGGAGCTGCGGGTGGGGTGCTTGCGGATCAGTGGAAAGAATATTTTTACTGCGAAGCCATACCCGCCGACATACTTGTTGTAAAGGGCCGTAAAAAGGCCACGGGACGTTCAAGCAACGTAAGCGGAGACGAGAATATAATCACAAACGGCTCCGGAATAGCCGTTGCCGACGGACAGTGCATGATCATAGTCGATCAGGGCAAGGTCGTCGATCTGTGCGCGGAGCCCGGCGAATACACCTACGATATGTCTACCGAGCCTTCCATCTTCGACGGAGGAAAATTAGGAAGCAACATAAAGGCCGTATTCCAGAACATAGGCAAGCGTTTTACCTTCGGCGGTGAAGCTCCCAAGGATCAGCGCGTGTACTACTTCAACACCAAGGAAATAATCGGCAACAAGTACGGCACGCCCTCTCCTCTGCCGTTCAGAATGGTGGACAACAGGGCCAACATGAATATCGACATAGACATCAACATCAGAGTTTTTGGCGAGTACAGCTATAAGATCACCAACCCGATACTCTTCTACACCAACGTCTGCGGCAACGTAAGCAAGGATTACGAGAGAGCCGAGATAGACAGCCAGATGAAGAGCGAGCTTCTTACCCAGCTTCAGCCGGCCTTCGGTCAGATATCCAAGAAGCAGATACGCTACTCCGACATTCCCTTGTACACCAAGGAGATAGCCGACGCGCTCAACGAGCTGATGAGCGCCGAATGGAGAGACAAGCGCGGCATAGAGGTCGCGTCCTTCGGAGTATCCAGCGTAAGCGCTACGGAGGAAGACGAAGCGAGAATCAAGAGCCTGCAGCAGGCGGCCTCTCTCACCAATCCCACGGCGGCGGCGGCCTTTATGGCAAGCTCCACCGGAACCGCTATGCAGACTGCGGCGGCAAACGAGGGCGGCATGGGTGCCATGGGTGCCTTTATGGGCTTGAACATGGCAAACCAGACGGGCGGCGGAATGGCCTCAAACCTCTTCGCCATGGGTCAGCAGCAGCCTCAGCAGCCTGCCGCTCCGGAAGCCGGAGGCTGGACCTGCCGTTGCGGAGCCGTAAACAACGGAAATTTCTGTTCGAGCTGCGGAAGCAAGAAGCCCGAGCCTCCGGCAGGCGGCTTCTGCCCCGAGTGCGGCAAGCCCGTTCAGCCCGAAGCGAAGTTCTGCTCCAACTGCGGTCACAAAATGGCCGAATAGGAGGTGCTTATGGGACTTTTTGACAGGAAATTCTGCGACATATGCGGAGCCAAGATAGGCTTGCTCGGAAACAGAAAATTAGACGACGGAAACTGCTGCAAAGACTGCGCGGCCAAGCTCTCCCCATGGTTTACCGGAAGGAAAAAGAGCACGGTGGAGCAGATAAAGGATCAGCTTGCCTATAGAGAAGCGAATAAACAGGCAGTTGAAAATTTTAACACTACAAAGAGCCTCGGAAGCGATTACAAACTCCTGATAGACGAGGATGCCAAGAAATTCTGCGTCAGCAGGACAGGCAGGCTCGCTAATGAAAATACGGACATACTGGATTACGGCATGGTTACTGGCTGCATTTTCGATATCGAAGACAGCAAGGACGAGATTACCACCAAAGACGCCCAGGGCAACACGGTGAGCTACAGACCGCCCCGCTACGAATACGAATACGATTTCTACGTAACGATTCATGTCAACCACCCGTATTTCGACGAGATGCATTTCCGCATAAACAACGAATCGGTGCGAATCGAAAGCGCATACGATCCGAAGCCTCAAAACAACTCGGATTATGTGAGGTTCAACGAAATGGGCATCGAGATAAAGAACACGGTGGAGGCCATGCGTCAGGGCGCGCGCGATGAGGTCGCGGCGGCCTCGGCGCCCAGGATAGCCGTCAAGTGTCCCCATTGCGGCGCGACGACTTATCCGGAGGGCGGCCGCTGTGAGTATTGCGGCGGAGCCGTTTCTTAGAAAAACTGCCGTACCGCCGGGGGCAATATGCCTCCGGCGGTCTTGTTTAAGGGGGTAACACATGAAAAACATTAAAAAACTGGTATTGCTTCATTCCAACGACATGCACGGCGACTTTCTCGCCGAAGACGTGGACAGCAAGCTCACCGGCGGAGTTTCCATGCTCTCCGCTTATATAAACAAGGTAAGGGAAGAAGAAAAGAATGTCCTGTATGTTATAGCCGGAGATATGTTCCGCGGCTCTGTTATAGACAGCGAGTTTATGGGACTTTCCACCATAGAGATTATGAATATGCTGTCACCGGACGTGGTGACTTTGGGAAATCACGAGACCGACTACGGTCTTGCGCATCTGCTCTTTATAGAAAAGTGCGCCAAATTTCCGATTATAAACGCGAATCTGCATATAACCACCAACAACGCAAGGCTGTTTAAGCCCTACGAGATAATAGAGATAGACGGTATGAGGATACTGTTTATAGGCATACTTACGGAAGAGGTCATGGCCCAGACTCGCCACGACGGTCTCATAGGCAGCATAGTGGACGTGGCGGAGGCCGCAAGAGAGGTCGGCAGGATATGCAATGCCCACCGCGGAATAGACATAGACTTTACCGTGCTTCTCACACACATAGGTTTCGAAGAAGACAAGAAGCTCGCCGAAAGACTGGACCCCGCCTGGGGCGTGGACGTAATAATAGGCGGGCACTCGCATACCATGCCGGAGGAAGCCGTAGAGGTCAACGGGGTGCTGATAGTGCAGGCCGGCACCGGAACGGATTTCATAGGTCGCTTCGACCTTAACATAGATACGGACACGAACAGCACGGACAGCTATACCTGGACCACCATACCCATAGACGAAACCCACTGCTCTCGCGACGAAGACATAGAAAACCTCATAGAATATTACAAGACCAAGACCGACGCCAAATACAACAGGGTGCTGACCCGCTTCGAGACCAGGCTTACGCATCCGGAAAGGACTCAGGAAACCACTCTGGGGAGTCTCTTTGCCGACATAATGAAGGAGAGCCTGGGTTTGGACATATACCTCTTGGGTTCCGGAAGCATCAGAAACCCGGAGCTGGGGCCTATTGTCATGTTCTCCAATCTTAAGGAATGCTTCCCCTACGACGACTCTTCCCACATGATAGTGGCCACCGGAGCCCAGCTTAAGCGCATGATCAGGCACATGCTGCGCGACGAGGTCTGGAGCGGGGATCACTGCGAGTTTTATCAGCTCTCCAAGGGTCTGGAGGTGGAGTACGATTTAAAGACCAGGAGCTTTATAAAGTTCAATTACGAAGGGGAGCCTATAGACGAGGACCGCAAGTTTACCGTAGGATTGCAGGATTTCCACTTCAAGAACTTCCCGGAGTTTTTCAATATTTCGAGAGAAGAGATAGAGGCCAATCGCAAGCCGAGGGTCATAGCCACTTCCACCTTTGATATACTTGACGAATACCTCTCCCACCACCAGAGGCTGTGGCGCGGCATTGAAGGACGGCTTGTGATCAGACGTTAAGAAAGGCAAGCGTGTGACTCTTAGCGAACTCTACAAAAAGACGGCGGAAAGCTTTGCCGAAGCCGGTATAGACAGCCACGACCATGAAGCGGAACTCCTTATATGCCGCGTTATGCGCGTAGACCGCACCCACCTCATGATATTCGGTAACAGGGAGGCCTGCGCCGAGAGGATAAAAAAAGTGAGGCTGCTCGCGGAAGAACGCATATCCGGAAGGCCGCTGCAATATGTGCTCGGCGTTACGGACTTTATGGGTTTCGACATAAGGACGGACGAAAGGGTGCTGATACCGAGGCCCGAGACCGAGCTTTTGGTGGACGCCGCGGCAGAGGAAGTAAAGCGCAGGGGCAACAAGGCTTCGGTGCTTGATCTTTGCACGGGCAGCGGGGTAATAGCCGGCTGCGTGGCGGCCCTCTGCCCGGAGGCGGAAATCAGCGCGAGCGACATATCCGCGCCCGCCCTGGAGCTTGCGAGGATAAACTGCGGCGTGCTTTCTCCGGACGGCAGGGTCAGGCTGTTTGAGGCCGATTTGTTTGAGGGCAATTCCGAAAGCTACGACCTGATACTGAGCAATCCGCCCTACATCGCCAGCGCAGTTTTAGCGGGGCTTCAGCGCGAAGTGAGGGATTACGAACCGAGGCTCGCCTTGGACGGCGGAGAGGACGGTTTGGACGTAATAAGGCGCATAATAAAAGAAGCTCCCGCCCACCTGAAGGCGGGCGGGATGCTCATGATTGAAATCGGTCACGACCAGGGCGGGCTTTGCGTTGGGCTGGCTCTCGCCGCGGGTTTTTCTTCGGCGATCATACTTAAGGATTTAGAGGGCCACGACCGCATTTTGCGGGCGGTGCTTTAGCGCTGCGGCAGGGGAGGGGTCCAGTATTCCTGGGCGAAGATGTCGGTAAAGACATAGCTTGCGTGCGCGGCGGAGGCGTCGGGCAGATAGACATTGCTTATAACGAGCTCTCCGTCAACCGTCAGCCTGTCTCCGAGCATGTAGCTGTCGCTGTAATTTCCGTCGTAGTCGTAGTAATCGCACAGGAAGTCGATTACATCTCCATCTGAAATCGAAACGATATTCTTGGCGACCGTTTCGGTTTCTCCGTCGCGATAGTCGAAGACCGCTCCGGCCACATAGCCGTCGGGGTTTGCGTTATCGAATACCACTATCAGCTCCACCCGCTCTCCGTTCAGCAGGGCGGGTATTCTTCCGCTTATGCTGTAGTTTTCGCCGTCGTCGACCGTATCGCTGTGGTAATACGCCACGGGCTGACCGTTTACCGCGAGCCAGCTTCCGTCGTAGTCGCCGAGCAGGGCTCCGCTTTCGGATATCGTAAATACATTGTCCAGGCCGAGGTCTATAAAGCCTTCGCCGTCGTCGTAGAAGACGTTGAGTTCTATGCCTCTTACGGGTTTCCACTGTTCCATGGAGAGCTTAATCTCGTAGCCTTCGTTTCCGCGCGTCCATATCAGGGCAGAGGCGTCGAAGCGGTTGTCCTCGATTATGCGGGCAACCGCTTCAACGCCT
>DAONZO010000003.1:0-17295 GCA_035406945.1 Bacillota bacterium
GAGTTTTCCTCCGCTTTCCGCGGCCGCAAGCGCGACAGGAACGATAGTACCCCTTCCGGCAGCAAACACCAGCTCTACGCCAAGCTCGGAATACCAGGAAGAGAGCCTGTCTTTAATATAGCTTTCGGGCTCGCCTCCTCCCGCGTATGCGTATTCTATCAGCACGGACGCTTCTCTTTGCGAAGCGGCAAGGCTTGCACCCTGAACAAAACCGCTTCCGTAGCGCCTTACCCCGCTGTCCGAGCTGCCGCCGAAAAATCCCAGATACCTGTAACCCATGGCTACCGCGGCGTAGCCCGCGAGAAAGCCGGCGATATCCTCTCTGAAGGATATGCAGCAGAGATTCTTCGGAATCTGATAGCGGTCGTTAAGGTCTTTTTCGGAAATGTCAACACCCAGGAACAGAACATCCGAATATTTTTCGGCTGCCCACGTTATACTCTCGGCGAAATCGATGCCCGGAAGAATTATTATCCTGTAACCGTCCTGCACTATTCCGTCTATGTAGTCCTCTATAGTGGCCGGAGAATTGTCCGGAAGTATGTAATAGCTGTAAAATATGGAATAGGCTCCGCAAAAAGACGAGCAAACCGTGTGCAGGGTCTGATTGAGCTCCCTGTCTTCTATGCCCTCCGCCGTAGATAAAAAGGCTACGAGGGTGTCGTCGTCGAAGCGCTTTACCTCTTGAGGCCTCGGAGGTACGGGTACCGGTTTCAAAAACTGAACGCCGCACCCGCACAGGGAGATGCACAATACCGCTATTAAAAAAAAGGCTGTTATCCTTTGCATACAAAGTCCCCTTAAATGCGATTATTATACCATAAAACGCCCTGTAATCAAGGCTTTGTGCACGCAGAAATCACGTCCGCCGCCAAAGCCTTGCAGAGCAGGGCTATTCCGCGCTCTTTAAGGACTCCACCATATCGATTTTCTGAAGCTTGCGGTGGGCAAAGAGGTTTACCGCAAAAGAGAATGCCAAAGTCAGCAGAGCGGCCCACACGAAGGCCATCGGATCCGTATCCCTGCCGAACATCATCTGGTTTATCTCCACGGAACGCACCAGCCAGGTGTGCAGGACTTTCCCGAGCGCCACGCCTAAGAGTATGCCGAACAGGGTGAGCACTACGTTTTCCCTGTAAACGTACTGAGAGACCTCCATGTCGTAAAATCCCAGAACCTTTATGGTGGCGAGCTCTCGCTTGCGCTCGGTAATGTTTATGTTGCTCAGGTTGTAGAGCACCACAACGGCGAGCGCCGCCGCGCTGAATATCACTATCATCACGACGAAGTCTATGCGCTCCATGCTGTGTATATAAGTATCCCTGGCGTCTTCTATGCGCACGGCCGCCGCAACGCCGTGAAGCTTCATCATGTCGGTGAGAACCTTGTCGCAAAGCTCCACGCTGCAGTCGGTCAGACGCAAAAACACCGTGTTGGATTCGTATTCCTCGCCGAAAACGCTCTCGTAGTAAGCGGGCGTCATATAGGCGAAATGGCCGAGGTAGTGCTCGGTGACGCCGGCGATCTTGACCTCGTGATATCCGTCGTCCTCGAGGGTGAAACTGTCGCCCACGTCCACTTTAAGAAGCTCGCTCAGCTTGCGGTCTATTATAACCCCGTCGTCTCCGAGCACAAGCGTTGCCCCGCTCTCGTAATCTTTGAGCCTTACGATTTCCGCAATGTCCGCCGGCTCTATCACCTCTGCGACCACGGCTATGGAATAGGCGTCGGACTCTCCGGTAGAAAATATCAGCTTTGCGTCGGCGCTGAACAATATGTCGTCGCTTTCGGCGATGTAGGACGCTATCCTTTCTCTCTCGGATTCCAAAACATTGTCGCTCAAGCTTATCTGTACATTGTAATCGTAAATTTCATCGAACTGGCGATCCATGGTCATAAACAACGAAGTCCTTAGGCCGAAGGCGGCTATTATGAGCGCCGTGCAACCGCCTATGCCTATGACCGTCATCCAGAAGCGTTTCTTGTAGCGGAACAGATTTCTGGCGGAGACCTTGGCGAAGAAGCTCATGCGCTTCCACAGGGGCTTTATGTACTCCAGCATCACGCGTTTTCCGGGCCTGGGCGCTCTGGGCCTCATCAGCTGGGCCGGAACGGAACGCAGCGTGGCCAGGCAGGCCACAAGGGTGGAAATCACCGTCGTGGCAAGCGCCGCATATACTGAAAACATGGTTATCAGCGGGTAGGAACTAAGACTGATGTCGGGAACATCGTACATTATCTGATATGCCGTAAATATCATCTTCGGAAACAGCGTATATCCCACCGCAAGACCCATGGCGCTGCCTATGACGGCAGGAAGCGCTCCGTAGGCTATGTACTTCATGGATATGCGCAATCTGCTGTATCCGAGGGCCTTGAGACAGCCTATCTGTGTGCGCTGATCCTCCACCATTCTCGTCATTGTCGTGAGGCATACGAGCGCGGCGACAAGGAAGAACAGCATCGGAAATACGTGGGCCAGATTGGCCATTCTGTCCGCGTCCTGCCCGAAGACGAGATAGGCCGGATTTGAGTCGCGGTCCATTACATACCACTTGCTTTCCTCTATGTCGGCTAATTCTCTTCTGGCGTCGGCAAGCTTTCCTTCAGCCTCCGCAATCTTTTCTTCGGCCTCGGCTTTTTCATTGTTGTATTCCTTAAATCCGTCCGCGTATTCTTCCTCACCCTCGCTGAGTTCCTGCAGGGCATCGGCAAGCTCTTTTTCGCCGTCGGCTACTTCTTTTTTACCGTCCGCTATCTTTTTTTCCGCGTCGGCAATTTCCTCTTCGGCGTCGGCAAGCTCTTTTTCCGCGTCGGCGAGCTTGACCGCCGCGTCGGCAAGCTCGGCCTCGCCGTCTGTTATCTTCTGCTCGTTTTCGGCTATCTTGGCTTCTCCGTCGGCTATGTCCTGCTCGTACCCGGCGATTTGCTCATTAAATTCCTCGAGCCCGTCGTTATACTCCTGCCAGCCGTCGTCCAGCTCTTTTCTCGCGTCCGCGAGCTCGCGCCTGGCCTCGCGAAGTTCCCGCCATCCGGCGTCAAGCTGCTCGCCGGCCGCGTCAAGGATAGCTTTATTCGCCTCATAGTCGGCATAGCCCGCGTTCAGCATTGCCTTAGCTCCCGCTATCTCTTGCTTCGCGGCGACGAAGCCATAAGGGTCCGGTATCATCCCGGCTTCCATACCGGCAAGCATGGTATCGACATCCATGCCCATGGCGGCGGCCATTTCGGCTATTCCGACATCAAGCTTCGTCTCTTCCTCCGCAAGGGCGGCAGCGTTCGCATCCAACTCCGTCTTTCCCGCGGCAAGCTGCTCGGAGGCGCTGTCCATATTGGCACGGGCGGAGTCATACTCCTTCTTGCCGTCCCAGTACTCTTTAAAACCGCTGTCGTATTTTTCTTCTCCGTCCTTAAGCTTGTCCTCGGCTTCCTTAAGCTCCTCCAGGGCCTTGGCTTTTTCGATTTCGAGCTTTTCCGAAGCCTCCGCAAGCTCTGTCTTCGCGTCCTCCAGCTTCTGTCTTCCGTCGGCCAGCTCCGCTACCGCGTCCTCGTATTTTTTGACGGCATCGTCGAACTCGACCTTTCCGTCGGCGTATTTCTGCTTGCCCTCGAGCAAATCCCTCTCGCCCTTGGCGAGCTTTCTCTTTGCGTCGGCAAGCTCTTCTTCGCCGTCGAAATACTTTCTCCAACCGTCGTCGAGCTCTTTGCGGGCGTCCGCAAGTTCTATGCGAGCGTCCTCCAGCTCCTGCTTCGCGTCGTCCAATTCCTTTTGGGCGTCGTCTATTTTTTCGCTGCTTTCGCCTACGACCTCTTCGCTCCTTAGCGCCGCCCTGATCTCGCCGAACGGCTCCATCTCGTCTATCGCGGCTTCTATCTTCGCCTCGTACTCTTTCTGAAAGGCATCCATCTCCGCGGCTCCGTCCACCAAAACAAAGGCCGCGGTGTAAAAGTCCATGTCGAAGGCGGCGGGGCTCAGATAGAGAAAGGCCTCGCAGGATCCCGTGCCTATGCCGGAGTTGCCTCTTTCAAAGCCTATGTAATACGGGCTGCCGACAATTCCGACCACGGTAAATTTTACTTCCGTAAGGACATCCTCAAAGTCGCCTTCGGTCTTTAGAATCAGCACATCGCCTATGCTTACGCCTAACTTTTCAACTATGTTGGCCTCTACGGCGCACTCGTCCGCAGTTTCCGGAAGCCTGCCCTCTTTTAGCGCAGGTTTGTTGATTTTTTCGGGCAGCGACCAAAGCTTCACCACCAGCTCGCCCTCGGGCACGGCCGCCACCGCGTCCACAAGATAGGCGCCCTCGCAGAATGCGACGTAGTCGAGCTGCGTTATGGCGTCTATATCCTCGTCGGTGATTCCCAGCGTTGCAAGCACCTGAATATCCATGAACTTACTCTCGTCCATATAATTGTCGAGAGTTCTCTTCATGTCCGGCGCGGTTGCCCGAAGACCCGAAAGGAAGGCTACCGCCAGTGCAATCAGTATGAGTATGGAAATAAATCTGCTTCGGGTGTTTTTAATCTCGCGAAGAAAGTCCTTGGTTATGGCTTTCATAGTTCTACCATTCTATGTTTTCTACGGGAACGGGCGAGGGATTTTGTATCATCTCTTCCACGGTACCGTTTTTAATTCTTATGATCCTGTCGGCCATGGGCGTAATGGCGCTGTTGTGGGTGATTACGACCACGGTGACGTTGCGCTGCCTGCAGGTGTCCTGGAGCAGCTTGAGTATGGCTTTTCCGGTCTGATAGTCAAGTGCGCCCGTCGGCTCGTCGCAAAGCAGGAGCTTGGGATTCTTCGCCATGGCTCTGGCTATGGCCACGCGCTGCTGTTCTCCGCCCGAAAGCTGAGCGGGAAAGTTGTTCATCCGCTCGCCCAGCCCCACTTCCCGCAGGACTTCCGCGGAATCGAGGGTGTCCGTGCATATCTGCGAAGCGAGTTCCACGTTTTCGAGGGCGGTGAGGTTCTGGACCAGATTGTAGAACTGAAAAACGAAGCCTATGGCGTTGCGCCTGTATCCTGTCAGCTGACGAGAGTTGAAATTACTTATTTCCGTTCCGGCCACCTTAATGCTTCCGGAAGTGATTTTATCCATGCCCCCGAGCATGTTGAGCACCGTGGTCTTGCCCGCTCCCGAAGGCCCGACTATGACCACAAACTCCCCCTTGTCTATCGAAAAACTGATGTCCGAGACAGCTTTAATCTCGACCTCACCCATGCGATATACCTTGGATACCTTATCGAATTTGACAAAATCCTTGTTCATTTTATTCCCCTTTTTTTGGTTTAAGCAAACTAAATCATTATATACCACAAGCAACTTAATTTGGTGTCAAGATTTCGTAAAATTAATGCATTACTTTTATGAACTTGCTTCTCCGTTTTGCGAAAATAAAAAAGCGATAAAAAAATCTTGCATTCCTGCGAACTCTCTGCTACAATACATCTGCTCCGAAACCTCGTGGGGGGTTAGCGCAGCTGGGAGCGCGTTTGACTGGCAGTCAAAAGGTCAGGAGTTCGATCCTCCTACTCTCCACCAAAGCAGCCGTACCGCCTTTTGGCGGTACGGCTGCTTTTTAATCTAATCTTTAACCATATCCCCTACTCCACGATAAATTATTTTCAACATCAGATTAATCATTTCCTCATCTGAAAAAAGCTCATTGCCTTTATCGTACCAGTAGGATAGAGTTTCGTAAAATATGCTGCATACGATATTCGCTTTGTAATCTAATATTTTTTCGGGCTCGTCAACGTCCAGGGACGCATATCTCATGATTAATTCTCTGAGTTTCCCTTTCAATTTATTTTGAAATGACAGGCTTCCTTCGGAGCTCAAAAGAAAATTGACTTTTTCCCCCGAGCTTTTGTTTTCCTGCATAAAAATTTCTATAATCTCCTGACTGTTTTTGGAGAACGTTGCCTCTCTGAGCTTCTTGAAACTTTCCTCCGAAGGGAGTAATGCGTCTTCAATCCGATTATGCAAGTCCTCAATATCTAAAAAATGGGCGTAAAAAGTCCCCCTGTTATATCCGGCCCTGTCGGTAATCATTTTTACTGTAATCTTATCCACCGTATCGGACGTATATAGTTCCCAATAGGCGTCCATCAGGTTTTGCCTCGTCCTCGCGGTAAGTTCCGGTTGTTTTCTTGCCATTTTTCTCTCCTCGCTTTTATTTAATCGTCAATCCGACAAAAACTGTTCCTTTGTTTATTGATATAAGGTTGGAATTTCAATATAATCATTATAGCACAACATGTTGTTGGGTTGTCAAGTTTCATAAAATAAATTATTGAATACAGTTATCGCTCAAAAAAATGTCAGAAGGAGGAAACATGGGAGATACAAGTTCAAACGATCAAAAAAGAAGGCCTCGGTCGCTCTTGTATTATTACGGCATAGTCTTTTTAGTGGTCTTGCTGTTCAACCTTATAGTCATGCCGCTTATTTCGGCGCGTCAAATCGTAACCACCACTTATTCGGACTTCATACGCTCCGTGAACGCAGGGGAAGTAACGCAGGTTCTGTTTTCGGACACGGAGATTCAATACGTAAAGGAAGCTGAAGGCGGTTATGTATCCTATTTCAAAACGGGCGTCGTGGATAATCCGGAGCTGCCAAAAATTTTGCAGGAAAAAGGCATCGCCTACGCCGCCAGGATTCCTGAAACCCCGAATTTACTGCTCACCTTATTATTGAGATACGGTCTCCCGATTCTGATTTTCAGCATGATCGGAAAACAAATCAGAAAGACCATGACCGGAAGGCTTGGCGCCGGCGGCCTGAGCATATACGGGCAGGGAGTGGCAAAAGTCTATAAGCCGGATGAAGAGAAAAAGACCTTCGCGGATGTGGCCGGCCAGGAAGAAGCCAAGGAGTCTTTGCAGGAGATTATAGACTATCTCAACAATCCCCAAAAATACGAAGACGTGGGTGCCCGGTGTCCAAAAGGCGTGCTTTTGGTTGGGCCTCCGGGAACCGGTAAAACGCTCATGGCCAAAGCGGTGGCCGGCGAGGCCGACGTGCCTTTCTTTTCAATCTCCGGTTCGGAGTTTGTCGAGATGTTCGTCGGAAGAGGCGCGGCAAAGGTTCGAGAACTTTTCGACCAAGCGGGAAAACACGCGCCCTGCATCGTTTTTATCGACGAAATAGATACGATAGGAAAGAGGCGGGATTCTCAGTTCAGCACCAACGATGAGCGCGAGCAGACTTTAAATCAGCTTTTAACGGAAATGGACGGCTTCGAAGGCAACAAGGGCGTCATCATCCTGGCCGCGACAAACAGGCCGGATGTTTTGGATCCCGCCCTGCTCAGACCGGGCCGTTTCGATCGCCGAATCCCCTTGGAATTGCCGGATTTGACAGGAAGAGAAGCAATTCTGAAAGTTCACTTGAACAGAATAAAGACGCAGGACGATTTGGATATCAACCTTATCGCTCGGATGACCGCCGGAGCCTCCGGCGCTCAGCTCGCGAACATCGTCAACGAAGCGGCCCTGAGGGCTGTCCGACTGGGTAATGAGCATGTTGGCACAAAGGATCTCACCGAGTCCGTCGAGGTGATCATCGCCGGCGCGGAAAGGAAAAACGCGATACTCTCTGAAGAGGAAAAACGTATAGTCGCTTATCACGAGATAGGTCACGCGCTCGTTGCGGCAAAGCAAAAAGGATCCGCTCCCGTACAGAAGATAACCATAGTTCCCCGTACATCGGGGGCGCTGGGCTACACTATGCAGGTTGAAGAAGATGAAAAATCGCTGCACAGCAAAGAGGATGCCTGTCAAAAGCTGGAGGTTCTCTGCGGAGGCAGAGCCGCCGAAGAAATTGTATTCAACATAGCGACCACGGGCGCGTCCAACGATATAGAGCGGGCGACGGAGATCGCAAGGAATATGGTGACCCGCTACGGCATGTCGAAAACCTTTGGAATGATGGCGCTTCAAACAGGCGGGAATGCCTATATGGGAGAGTCCGGAAGGATGAACTGTTCTCCCGAGACGGCACGTATGGTCGACGAGGAAGTTAGAAACATAATAGCCGAAGCTCATAGGAGAGCGACGGACATCCTTGTAAACAACAGGGAGAAAATGGACGAACTCGCCGAATACTTAATAGAAAAAGAAACCATAAGCGGGCAGGAGTTCATGGACATACTGCGGAAAGTATGATTCAGCCTTCAAAACGAAAGACCGTCCGAAGGGCGGTCTTTCGTCGTTCATACAGCTGCTTTTGTGCGCAAGATGACGTGCTTCACGACTCCATGTCATCATCGTCATCATCGTCATCATCGTCATCATCGTCATCGTCATCATGGTCGTGGTCGTCATCATCATGGTCGTGGTCGTCATGGTCATCATCATGATCATCGTCATGGTCATCATCATCGTCGCAGTCGTCATGGTCGTCATCATGATCGTCGTCATGGCCATCATCGTCGCAGTCGTCATGGTCATCGTCATGGTCATCATCATCGTCGCAGTCGTCATGGTCGTCATCGTTGTCGTCATAGTCGCAGTCGTCATGGTCATCGTCAAAACCGTCAAGGCTGCAGGAATGAATTTCACCGGTCACCGCATCGATTTCGAAATCATATTTTATTGCGCCGACGGCAAATTCAAGCTCATAAACCAGCCTGCCGTCATCGAACTCAAGTTCAACTTCCAAATCCCCGACATCGGCGGACCTGACACCGGCATGCTCAAAAGCGATGTTTGCCGCGTTGGATGCTCCGATATAAGCCTTGTCGCTGGCTTTCCCCAGCAGGTAGGTGTTTTCCAGCTTTGCCTGATGCGATTCAATCAGCAGGTTGAGCTCGTTGATTGTCAATCCGGCAAGACTCTCAAATTTATACTCGGGCTTGTAAGCCATCAGCTTACTCACAAGCTGCGCTTTTCCGTAAGAAATTGCGTTTTCTTCGGCCAGGGCCTTCAAATCGTCGTCATCGCTCAGCGTCTGGCTTATGACAGCCCCTTCGATCGAGCCCGCCCGAAGCAGTTCGGAGATCTCCCTGCTCAACCTGCTTTGCAGTGCCGCTCCTTTCACATCATCCCTGCTGTCGACGCTAATCAATATGGAATTCTTGATTTCGTCGATATAACCGTTCCTCAGCATGGAACCGATCAATGCGTTCACTGCGACATCCAGATCCGTGTCTTTAAAATCCATGTCACCGATTACAACTTCCGCTTCGTCGTTGAGCGCCGTTACGCCAAGCACTTTTTCTTTCGCGTTGACTCGAATCTCGATGCTCGGATTTACGTCCAGCATTATCGTTGCGTCGACATCATGGTTGAGCTTATAGCTGTTCACTCCGAAAAAGCCTCCCAACATGAGCGCGAAGGCCGCTGCGATTCCCGCAAGCCTTTTCGTCCATACATTTCTTCTCTTGTTTTCGTACATCACAATTACCGTCCCTTTCTGTTCCTTGCATTCCGAGAGAACAGAGTCAAGAACATCCGGCGCAATGCCTTCACAAGCTTTTTTGATTCTTTCTTCAAGTTCTCTGTTATTCATGCCTTTTGTCCTCCTTCTCCAGGATTGCCCTCAACTTCTTAAGGGCGCGATGATACTTTGACAGGACGGTCGAAAGCGGAAAGTTCATCAATTCAGCTATATCCCTATGTTTTACCCCGGATACCGCATGAAGCATAACGATTTCCGACTCTTCCCGGGACAGTTGCTTCATGCAAGCCTCAAGAAGCAGTCTGTCTTCAATCGAAATAGAGTCGTTTGCGGACAAATACGGCTCCCAGTCTTCCTCCGGCAAATCTGAAATACGCTTCTGCGCTCTGAATTTGCTCATGCACAAATTTCGGGTAATCGTAAGGATCCACGCCATGGGTTTCCCGCGGGCGCGGTATTGCGCCGCCGAACGCCATATGCTTACATAAAGGTCGTGAAGAACATCTTCCGCGTCATAGGAGTTTTTCAAGAATGACAAGGCATAGGCATATACCGCGTCCTTTGTTTTTTCGTATAACTCCGCCAGAGCCGAGCTGTCAACCCGTGATATCGCAAAAATGAGTTCCTCTATCCTTTCCGCATCGGATTTACTGCCGGCAATCGACATCATACCTATCATAGATCATCCTCCTTTCACTTTAATAACGCGGGACGGTCTTGTTTTATTGCATGGATTTACTAAAAGTTTTAATTTAATTATACAGACATACATGTTCACCGTTTACATCGCGTATGGCAGGCCCTAAGCCAAAGCCCCCGCCGTTTCCGGCGGGGGCTTTGCGCTTAATTCACAATGCCCTGAATGAGAGTGAGTATGCATACTATTATGCACAGCAGAGTAAAGAGTATCACGCCCGGATTGCCGTACACCGTATTAAAGCGATAAACCTTAGGGATTTCCTCCACTGTCCGCGCAAAAACGAGCCTCGGGGCGTAGGTGATCAAAACGATTAAACCCGCAACGCTGAGGGCGAAGAGCGCAAATAAGTAGAGCGCAAAGCCCGCCAATTTCGGCAAAAGCCCCATAAGCGCATCCATCTCCATTTGACCGGAAGAAAGCTGATTAAACGCATCCTCACCGACGAAGGAAATCAGGGCCGGAGCGATTACGGAACCCATAAAATTGACAATCATGTGCATGATTATGGAATAGCGTACACGCCGGGTGCGGACATAAACATAGCCGAACACAAGCCCCAGGCCAAAGGCATAGAAGAACTGATACAGGTTCATGTGGAAGAGCCCGAAGGTGAGAGCGGAAAACAGTATGGCCGTTTTTTCGCCGTATTGTACGCAGCGGTCAATAATCTGCTTGCGGAACAAAAATTCCTCGATTACGGGAGCAAGAACCACCAGAAACAGAATTTTAAGAAGACTGTTGCTGTCGAATGCGAAGGTTTCCAGAGCGTTCTGAGACGAGCCTCCGGAAAGAAGAAGAGAAAGCAACGTTCCCACTATATTTCCCACGTACATCATGGGAAAGCACATCAGCATTAAAAGGAAAAAATTCTTGGCGCCGAGATCTATGCTTTCGCGCGGAGATACCGGCAGCTTGTTTATGATCAGCAGTCCTACAGGCACACCCGCCAAATACAGCGGAGCGAAAGTAGACAGCCACATGAGCCAGCCCTCCGGTTTGAGCAAGGCCATCAAGGCTATCTGCAAGATTATTGTGACTCCGGCGATCGCGAGCAGGGCAAATCCCATCCTGCTGAAGCTTTTTTTTGCCTGAATCGGCATGTTTTGAAAACCCATAACCAAATCCCCTTCCCCTGTCAAGCATTAAAACAACAGGGTTCATGTTATCATCGCCGTTCAAAAAAGTCAATTTGTTCATATGCCGATTTTCGCCGAAGGCAACAGGTCGCATCCCCGTTATTTATTCAGCATCAATCCGGCTTTTTCGTGAACCGCAACAAGCAAGGGAACCAGCACCAGCTGCAACACTATCGCGGGAATCGCGTTGACCACGGCAGCGGCAAGGAATATGGCCGGGGTAAATTCCGTGCCCCTCAGCCCCGCCAGCAGATAGGTCGCCCCGCCCCAAAGCAGACGGCCAAGAATCATAGCCGCGATGAGCGCTGCGTATATGCGCCACTTTTTTTTGGGCAGCAGGCGGTAGAGCAGTCCGGACGAAAGACCGTAGACTCCGAGTTCAAACGCCATGGCAATGGCCGAGTACATGGCAGGCATTCCGAACACGGCGGAGCGCAGAAGCGGAGAAATAAAACCGACGGCAAGCCCCCAGGGCCATCCGCACACAAAGCCGCAAAGCAAGGCCGGCAGATGCATGGGGCAAAGCATGGAACCGATTTCCGGTATCTGTCCGGTCAGAAAAGGCAGCACCATGGCAATGGCAAGGTAAAGAGCCGAAAAGGTCAGCTTGCGCACCTGCAAAGATGAGAGGCTTTTATTTGAATTTGAATCGTTCATAAGCGTCTTTCCGTATCTTATTTCGAATAAAAATATATGCCCGACACGGCAGAGCCGTAAGCTTCCTCGCTGAGCATTCGCAATGCCTCGCCCGGATCCGTGTCCTCAAACAGCGTCGGGTACATCGCCTTGGCCAGGTACACGGAGGCGGCCAGGCGCATGCTTTGGTCTCTCAGAAGCTCTTCCGAAAGCAGCATAATCCTGCCGCTTTGCACGGCGTCTAAAGTCTCCCATCCGGGTCGTGTCTCCAGGGCCGCAAGAACATCCCGGGCGACCGCGTCCGAGCCTATTCCCGAACCTAAAACACTGCCATCCACGACCTTTACAATGGCCCCCGGATTTTTGCGCTTAATCCATCCGTCGTCTACAAGCAGATTTTCCTCCAACAATCTCGAAGCGACATCGTATGCTCCCGCATCGATGATCACTCCATGCGCGAAAGAGCTTTTGAATATGGTGGTGTATTCGCTTTGCGTTTCCCAATACACATTGAGACGCTGACACTCAAAAAGAGAACTCAGCCTGTCCTGCAGAAGAACGCTGTAGTAGTTCAGCGCGCTGTCCGCAAGCTCACCGCTATCGTCCGCACCGCTCAGATCCGCCTCGTCCGCCGGAACTTCCTCTGTGGCGCCAAGCTCGGCCTCATCATCTGAAGTATAGACATCGTCCGCCGGATCCGCCCCGTCCGAAGCTCCTTCCCCGCCGACTTCCGTAACGAGGGCATCCTCCGCGTCCGGAAATACCTCCGCATCGGCGTTCTCTTCGTATTCCCTTCGCTCGGCCTCGGGGTCTTCGACAGAAGAAGCGTCCGGGTCGACTTCTTCATCATCGCGGGAAGGTTCTTCCGGATCCTGTGGGTCGGGGTTTTCCATGGAATCTTGTACGTCCTCCGCCGCAGGCGGCTCGGCGGGGTGCGCAAGCTCTTCCGCGGGCGCGAGGCCTGTTCGTGTTCGGCAGCCCGACATAAGGAGCAGAAGCATAATCGCCGCCGCAGTCAATATATGTTTCATGCCGCCCCCTTTCACTCGTGAAGACACTCTATGTATTTCATCCTCAGCCTTGCCTTAAGATCGGCTCCATCATACAGCAGGCTTTCCGTTTCGTCCAATATTTCGCGCATGCTCTTAAGCTGCTCGGAACTCATTGCATGCTTGCTGTAGGCGGCCTCCTGCCACAGGGAGACGGCGCTTTTGTAACTTTCGGCATAGCTCTCGGATATGCCGGCGGATAAATCGCTCTCCCAGGCCGAAAAAAGACGGTTTCCACCACCCTTGCCGCAGCTTTCGAGATATCCTGTCAAATGCAAAAACATAGCTCGTATGGCTTCTTTTTTGTCGTCCGAGTTAAAGAGAACCCTGCGGGCAAGAGCCTTTTTGCGACGAGCGTCCGTTAAGACAAAGGGAAGGAAAGGCAGAATCAAAAGCGCCGCCGAAAGCAGAAGCATGGCAAAAGCCTTAATATAGTTTATATGCTTAGGCAGGGAAATAATACTTTCATTTTCTTGTTCGTGGCGATATTCGCCTTCCGAATGCAAGCTGTCGGGTTCTTCTCCCCAATGCTCCGTTCGCAGACGGCTTTCCCGTCTGGCCTTTTGAATTTCAGAAGAAAAATCGGAAACGGCGCCCGTAAGTTCAAGTTCCGCAACGGCAAGCCGGTCGCGCACGGCCTCGGAGGCTGTTTCGGTGGGGATATTCACTCCGGGGGAAAAAAGGTTCACCCCCAATACCACGGCGAGTATGCAGGCTGAATAAACGGCGGCGCCGCCGAATGTCCGGACGCCTCTGTTTACAAGCATTGCTGCGAAAAAAGCATACAGGCTCACGTTAAGCCAAGGGGAAAGGCTGAGCCCGAAATAGATCTGAACAAAAGCCGCAAGCAGGGCAAAAATAAAGATAATAAGCCTGCTTTTAAGCAAAAAAGCCAGAAGACCGAGGGCTGCGACAATAAACGCAAAAAAAGCGAGGGCAAGCTGCAAAGAGGCCGCCTGAGGCACGTCGAAATACCTGTAGGTGTAGGCGTTTATCTCTTCGCTCGCCGCAAAGATACGGTTGCAGAGCTGCAGAAAGCCGCCGCGGGCGGAAGGAAGCGCAAAGAGTAAAACCGCCGCCGCAAAAATAGCGCACACGCACGCGAAAACAAGCAGCTTTCTTTTTTTCGCCGATAAGGCCGCCGCGCTGTTCGCCGTATAAAATTGCAGTCCGGATGTTTTTTTGTTCATTCGCAGTCTCTATATTTCAATGTATTCCGTATCTTCGGAAAAGGGAATAAGGCTTATATCGCCGCTGCCGAAGGCCGTGCCCGCGGACTCCGGAACCAGAAGGCTTACGCGGTTCGAGCCCAGCAGGGCCAGAGCATCGGTATGAACGTGAGGGCTGAAAACGACCGTATGCGCGTAAATCCGGCCTTCAAACCATTTGGTAAAACTGCTTCCTATGCTCTCATCCTCAAGGCTGAGTTCGGCACAAAGGATTTCGGCTCGCGCATCGGAAAAATCCCTCTCCGAGCAAACCCTGCAAAGGACGGGTTCGCCGAGGCGCCTGTCCTTCCAGCAAAGCGAATGAGCCGTGCCCTCTATCGCAAGCGCCGCGGAAACCGAAAGCAGCATTTCCATGCAAGCGTCCATCAAAGGCGGCTCGACCGGCCCCGGGGCCGAGGTCTCGAGCAGCAGAAGGGTTTCCTCCTCTACGGGCAGACCGAGTTCGCGCACCATCAGCTTATCCGTCTTTTGAGAGAGTTTCCAGTGTATACGGCGTATCGGGTCTCCCGGCAAATATTCGCGTATCGAGAAGGTCTCGCTCGGATCGAAGCCGGGGCTTGCCGAAGAATAGCGTTCCCCGTCGGCGGAAGATGTAAAACTTTCAGCCAGAAAAACTCTGATTGCCGATATCTTCGGCGCAATAACGGCATGAGCGGCTTCGCAGCTTATGGGCGCCGAGCGCCAGAGCCCGAACCAGTCGCTTATTACGGCATCATCCAGGGTGGCGCGTATGCAGCCGCAATGTTCGGATATAAGGCTTTCCTCCGCAAGCTTTCCGAAAGAAATCTCCATATTGTGCTTCAGTTCTTCGCCGGTCAGCATGTTGCGGACGCAAAGAGCGGCGCACAGCACGGCTCCTCTCAGAATCGGGCTGCCGGAAAGCGCAATTCTGCAAACAAAGGGGCGGCCTTTTTCGACATCCGCGAGAAGCGTCAGGGACAGAGAAACTTTTTTTGCGCCCGACACGGCGCAAAAAACGGAAAACATGGGTACCAGCACCCCGGAAATGAGCAGAATGCGGGTTCCCGTGTTGTTTTCAAAAAAGTAAAGGGTGCCCGTAAACAAAAGCCACAGAATTAAGATAAGCCTGTTTTTCCACATGACTCTTAAAAGCGGCGGTCGGGATTCTCGACCGTCCTCAGCAGTTCTTCGAGCAGCTCAAAAACGCCGAAACCGGAAAGGCGAGCCTTGCGGCTCGGTATTATGCGGTGAGCGCAGACATCGAAAAATACGGCCTGTACATCTTCTCCCACGACAAAATCGCGTCCGTCTAAATAGGCCGTCGCCTTTGCCATGCGGTCGAGGAAAATTGCCCCGCGCGGGCTTATGCCTATTTCCGCCATGGGGTGATCGCGAGAGGCTTCGGCGAGGCGGCTTATATAATCCAGTATCCTGTCCCCCGAGTTTACGGCGCGGACTTCCGCCTGCATGCGAAGCACATCCTCTACGGACAAAACGGCCCCGACCCCCTCCATGGGGTCGGCGTTCTGTCTGTCGCGAAGCATGGTCATCTGAGCCTCGTGGTCCGGATAGCCTATGGACAGACGCACCAGAAAGCGATCCATCTGGGCATAGGGAAGAAGCTGGGTGCCCGCGGTGCCGACATTGTTTTGAGTGGCCAAAACCGTAAAGGGCTTTTTCAGAGCATAGGTTTTGCCGTCCACCGTGACCTGACGCTCCTCCATTGCCTCGAGCAGGGCGGACTGGGTTTTGCTGGAGGTGCGGTTGATTTCGTCGCCGAGCAGGAGATTGGCGTCGTTGACAAGCCCGGGTCTGTATTCGAATTTACCGCTGTCCTTATTATAAATCGAAAAGCCCACTATGTCCGAAGGCAGCACGTCCGGAGTGAACTGCACGCGCCTGTACGCCAGCCCCAGGGCACGGCTCAAGGCCACAGCCAGGGTCGTTTTCCCCACCCCCGGAACGTCGTCCAGCAGTATGTGTCCGTCGGAAAGCAAGGCCGCGAGTATTTTTTCTATGACCCCGGTCTTCCCCGATATGGCCTTCTGAACCTCTTGTATTACAGCCTTCAGTTTATTATGCATATGGCAACCTCTTTTTCCTGCTTTTAAGATTAAAAACGCACAACAACAGACCCTGTTTCAGGTCTGCTCTTGTGTGCTTTTACCGGAAACCCGGAGAGGGCCCATGCCCTCCCCGGGCGAAACGTCGCTATTTGCAGCAGTTGAATATGAAGGTGATGATATGGGCGCGGGTGCAGTCCATATCGGGGGAGAAGGTGGTCTCGCTCGTGCCGGAGGTGACCTTGTTTGCAACGGCCCATATCACGGGATTCTCGTAGTAAGCCCCGGAAGGAACGTCGGAGAAGGTATCCGCGGGCTCAACTTCCGGAGAACCCTTGGAATTATACAGGAAGGTCACGGCCTGAGCGCGGGTGATGACCCTGTCGGGCGAGAACTTCGCGGCGGAAGTGCCGCTGGTCACTTTGTTCTCGTATGCCCAGAGCACGGCATCCCTGTAATAGGCGTCCTCCGCGACGTCCTCAAACGGATTTTCGGTCTCGGCGGGTGCGGGAGAACCCGCGGCCTTCCACAGGAAAGTGATGGCCTGAGCGCGGGTGCAGGCGCCGTCGGGATTGAACAAACCGTTGCCGCAGCCGCCGGTAATGTCTTTGTCGACAGCCCACATCACGGGGTCAAAGTAGTATTTGTCGGAAGGAACATCGGCAAAACCCGAAATCTTAATGCGGCCCTGAGGGGCTGCGTAGGTCTCGCCCACTACGTTCTGCAGTTCTTCCGCTATGTACATCCAGACTATGTCGCGGACTACGGCCGTGGTGATGGTGCTCTTTTCGTCCGCGGCGGCAGCCTCCTTAAGTACGTACGAGGCGTCCATGCCGTTGAAGTTGGCGTTGCTCGTAATCACCGCGTAGTTTGCGGCTTCGTCGAAGTCCTGACCGTTGACCTCGCTTATCGTAACTCTTGACGTTGAATTTGCCCTGAACCAGTGCCTGCCGTAGGCCTCGCCCGCATCGTAGGGCTTGTAAATATCCACGGAATACTTAAGGCCGGAAACCTGCATAAAGGAAGCACAGGCATCGGCGCTCTCCGCGGAGTAAGGCAGGCCCTGAGAAGCGGCCTCTAAGAGTTCGAGCAATTGGGCTCCCGTAAGGTA
>DAONZO010000004.1:0-16522 GCA_035406945.1 Bacillota bacterium
GAAGAACTCCGAAACTCCGCGGACTGCGTGATTTGCGACGTTCCGTGCAGCGGTCTGGGCGTCATGCGACGCAAGCCCGAGCTCAAACTGAAAGCCCTGAGTTCCGATCCGGAAAATCTGATAAAAACGCAAAATCAGATTTTGAATAATGGTGCGTTATATGTTAAACTAAAAGGTGGTAAATTGCTTTACAGCACCTGCACCGTCAACCCGGCGGAAAACTCGCAGGTAGTGAGAGCTTTTCTTGAGGAACACTCCGTCTTTGCCGTGGAATACGAGCGACAGATATTTCCATGCGGCGATAGCGACGGTTTTTACATCTGTCTGTTAAGGAGGCAGGATGATTAGCGTAGGATTCAAAACCGACAAGGGTCGCCTTAGAAACGGCAACGAAGACGCTCTGTTTGTGTTGCCCGAGCAGCAGCTTTACGTGGTGGCGGACGGGGTTGGGGGTCACAATTCCGGAGAGCTTGCCAGCCGCATGGTGGCGGGTTACATCGCCCAGTACGCCGCGCTTAATCCGGTGAGCAGCGTGGACAGCAGCCGCGGTCTTAAAAGGTATTTTAAGACCTGTTTCGAAGGCGCCAACGAGCTCGTGTATCGCAAGGCATGCAGCGAGCGTAGCAATTTAGGCATGGCCACCACCTGCGTCCTTTGCTACCTCAGGGACGACAGCGCCTATGTGGTAAACGTGGGCGACAGCAGGGCGTATCTTATAAGGGATTCCGTGCTTCGTCAGATTACACAGGACCACACGAAGGTTCAGGCCATGCTGTCCGAAGGCATAATCTCCGGCGTGGAGGCGCTTTCTCACCCGGACAGGAACATGATAACGAGGGCGGTAGGCGGAGAAGAGACGGTGGAGCCGGACTTCTTCCATTTCGAGGTATTTCCGGGCGATATTATACTGCTCTGCACGGACGGGCTTTATGGAGAGATGAGTTCTGAAAGGCTGCTCGAAATCGTCGAAAGCGGAGACAGCATGCACAGAGTGGCGAACAATCTGGTGGACGAAGCAAATCGCAAAGGCGGACGGGATAATATATCCGTGATCTGCATTAAGATTCAGTGACGGGGGTAGCATAGATGGGAAGCAGAATTCTGGCCGGAAGATACGAGCTGATAGAAAAAATCGGCGAAGGCGGGATGGCGGTGGTCTTCAAGTCGAGAGACAGACTGCTCAACCGTTATGTGGCGATAAAGATATTGAGGCCCGAATACACTAAAGACGAAAGCTTTATAGACAGTTTCCGCCGCGAATCGCAGATAGCGGCAAATTTGGTTCATCCCAATATAGTCAACGTATACGATGTAGGAAAAGAGGGCAACATCTATTTTATAGTCATGGAGCTAATAGACGGGCAGCCCCTTTCCGAGATAATAAAAAAAGAAGCTCCCTTAGAGCCGCGCCGCGCGGCAACCATAGCAAAACAGGTAGCTTCCGCGCTTTCCATGGCGCATAAGCACCAGCTTATACACAGAGACGTAAAACCTCATAATATACTCATAACATCCGACGGCGTCGCCAAGATGTCCGATTTCGGCATAGCCAAGGCCGTCACCTCGGATACCTTTGTAGGGGAGGGCACGGAGGCCATAATGGGCTCCGTACACTATTTTTCTCCCGAGCAGGCAAGGGGCTCTTACGTGGACGAAAAATCCGACATATATTCCCTGGGAATAGTGCTCTACGAGATGCTCACGGGCAAGGTTCCGTTTGACGGAGACACTGCCGTGGCCGTGGCCGTAAAGCACATGAACGAACCCATGCTTCCGCCGGCAAAGCTGAACGCGGAAATACCGGAAGGTCTGGAAGAGATAGTTCTTAAGGCTACAAGCAAACTGCAGATGAACCGTTACCGCTCCGCGGACGATCTCATAACGGCCCTCAATTTTGTAAAGTTCTCCAAGCATGCCGACCCCGCAGCCGCAGCCGCGGCCGCAGCCGCTCGGGGTCGCTCCAAAGACACCTTGGCGGAGATGTCGGAAGAGGATTACGCGCGCCGCCTGGAGGCCGCCACGCCGGAATCTCTATTAAAGGACGAGGGCGAGGCCAGAAAGCGCCGCGAAAAGCGCGACGACAGAAGAGACTCGAAGAACGACGACGAAGACGACGAAGAAGATGACATTGACTATGAAGACGATGTCTTCCATCCCTACCGCACTTTGATGCTGATCATAGGCCTTATCGTCGCATTATTCGTAGGAAACTATGTAGTGAGTCTGTATCAGAACGTAAGCAGGGAGATGAACGTGCCTACGCACGAAGTGCCGCTTCTGGAGGGTAAGAAGTACGATGAGGCAAGAGAGATGCTTGCCGAAATGAACATAAGTCTCACCATAGAGATGCAGCTCCAGAGTGAAAAATATGCCGCCGGCGTCATCATGAGCCAGTCTCCGATAGCGGGAAGCTCGGTAAAAGAAGGGCAGACCGTAAAGGTTACGGTAAGCAGCGGAGGAAAGCCTTCGGGCGTTGCTCCCAATCTGTTGGAGATGTCGCTTACCAAAGCCATACGCACGATTGAAAGCTACGGCTACGTTTTCGGCGGTTCCACGGAAGAATACAATGAAGAAGTTGCCAAGGGCCTTGTAATATCCCAGAACCCCGCGGTGGGAAGCGAGATGGCGGACGGAGGCATAATCACCCTCGTGGTAAGTCTCGGCTCCGAGAACGCGGAAGAGGTGGGCGTAGACCTTATAGGAATGAATCTGGACGACGCTCTTTACCGCCTTAAGGACCTCGGCTATGAACGAGGAGACGTCAACTCCGTGGTAAGCGCGACGATACCAAGAGGGGTAATAATAAGCACAAACCCGGGTCCGGGAGTTGAGATAGAAGAGGGCGTAAAGGTCGATATAGTCGTGAGCATGGGCTCCGACGTAACTTTAGGGCCGGTTGAGGTCATAGACCCGGACGCTCCGATAGAGCCTGTTGTTCCGGACGTTCCGGACAATTCGGATGGCGACACGTCGGATCCCGACAATCCCGACGGCGACGGAGTCGTTACGGAGAATCCCGAAAACCCGGACGAAACCAATCCCGACAAGCCCCCGCTTTACTCCGTCGCGATATACGTGGATTTCAGCAACGCCTCCCAGGACAGCTTCGAGATGGTGGTGCATGTCAACGACGGCATAAACACATCTTCCTCGACCCCTCTCGGCGTTAAGAACAAGAGTGACGGCGGAGAGCTCATAACGGTTTATGGCTCCGGAAGCGACGGAAAAGTAGTTGTGATGTACGGCAACGAGATGGCCTACGAATACGGCGTGGATTTCGAAAAGCAGGTATACTACGTCAACTACACCGGAAACAATTGGTGATGGAGGGTACAATACTCAAAGGCATAGGCGGCTTCTACTATGTAGCCGACAGATCGGGAACGGTATACGAATGCCGGGCCCGCGGCATATTTCGCAAGGAAGGGCTCACCCCTCTTGCCGGCGACAGAGTGCGCTTTGCACCTACCAGCCATACGCTTTCTCCCGGAGAATACCCCAAGGCTCGAATAGAAAAGATACTGCCGAGGCTGAATTCCTTTGAAAGACCGCCATGCGCAAACGTGGAAACCCTTGTGCTGGTGTGCGCCGCAAAAGACCCCGCGCCCAGCTTCGGCCTTATAGACCGCTACATGGCTTCCGCTTCGCGCTGCGGGGCAAAGCTCATCATCTGCATCAGCAAGGAAGACCTTGCCGAAGAAGAGGTATGCGAGGAGTTCAGAAGCCGCTACGAAGGGATATATCCGTTATTCTTCGTCAACGGAATCAGCGGTGAGGGAATTGAGGCTCTTTTGGTTGCGATAAAAGGCAGTCGCACGGCTCTTGCGGGAGTTTCCGGAGTCGGGAAATCGAGCATTGCTAATCTGCTTATCGAAGAAGAGGACATAGAAACGGGCCGCATAAGCGAAAAAACCTCAAGGGGCAGGCACACCACCCGCCATACGGAGCTCTTTCGCGGAGACGGTTTCTTTCTCTTCGACACCCCCGGCTTCAGCGCCTTTGACCTGCCGGACATTCCGCCGGAAGAGCTTGCCGCCTGTTTCCCGGAGTTTTTGCCATATTTGCATGGCTGCCGCTTCGGCGACTGCACTCATATATCCGAGCCCGGCTGCGCCTTAAGACACGCCGTCGGCGAGGGAAAAATAAATAAAAACAGATACCTATCGTTTAAGGAGATGTATCTGGAGCTCAAGAGTAAAGATAACTACTGAGGAGGACGACATGGCCTATCTTGCGCCTTCAATACTGTCGGCGGATTTTTCGAGGCTGGCGGCGCACATCGCCGAAGCCGAAAAGGGCGGAGCCGACATACTGCACATGGACGTTATGGACGGAGCTTTCGTTCCCAACATATCCTTCGGGGTGCCCGTAATTAAGGCCATGGTCGGAAAGACGAACCTCAATTTCGATGTCCACCTTATGATAGAGCGCCCGGACGATATTCTGGAAGAGTTCGTTAGCCCTCAGACCGAGTACATAACGGTGCATCAGGAAGCCTGCCGCCATCTGCACAGGACGTTGCAGCATATAAAGTCCGTCGGCTGCAAGGCCGGAGTCTCCTTAAATCCGGCTACGCCCCTGTCTTCCATAGAAGAGCTGCTCGGAGACTTGGACCTGGTGCTGATAATGTCGGTCAATCCGGGTTTCGGCGGGCAGAAGTACATAGAAGCGTCCACGGATAAGATAAAAAGGCTTGCCGCCATACGCAAGGAGCGAGAGCTCGGCTTTATGATAGAGGTGGACGGCGGTGTGGACCTTGGTAATGCCGTCTCGATAAAGGATGCCGGCGCGGATATCCTGGTAGCCGGTTCCGCCGTCTTCGGCGCCGAAGACGTTGCGGCGAGGGTTGCGGAATTCAAAAAACTGATAGGCTGATAATCTTACAAAAAAGTAAAAACCGGAGAGACACTTCCGGTTTTTTAGTGCATTTAACTTATGCCTGTGGGGGACGGGTGAGATTTACTCTTCGGCCTTTGCTTTGTTGAAGGCCCTGGTCAGTCTGGAGACCTTTCTGCTTGCAGTGTTCTTGTGCAGCGTGCCCTTTGCGGCGGCCTGCATCAGCCTCTTCTCGGCGAGACTAAGCTTTTCCTGCGCGACAGCAAAATCCTGATCGGCAAGAGCTCTATTAAAGTTCTTGATGATGGCCTTGAGGCCGTACTTGACCCTGCGATTGGCAAGGGTCTTCTTCTGGATTACGCTGATCCTTTTTTTAGCAGATTTGATGTTTGCCATACTTTTTTACCCCACTTTCGTAAAATATCACGCATGCAAGTATAAAGCATAAGTTCGGGTAATGCAAGCGAAATTAGATATTTTGGCGGGAAAAGACGAAATTATTGTCTTGCGGCAGAGCAAAGGTACTTAAATGTTGTAAGTCCGTTCGGAAGAAAATGAGGATTGCATTTCAGCAATCCGGTTTTACCGCCTGCTGTTATTTTTTTGTCTAAAACCCTTCGCTTATGGTATAATTTATTATCTATAATATAAATTCGAGAGGGAACATGAAGGACAATCAAAAGCATATAAGAAATTTCAGCATAATAGCTCACATAGACCACGGCAAGTCCACGCTTGCCGACAGGCTTATCGAGAGCACGGGCGCGGTTTCGCACAGGGATATGAAGGCTCAGTTTCTGGACAACATGGACCTTGAGCGCGAACGCGGCATAACCATAAAGCTTCAGACCACGAGGCTGGTCTACAACGCCAAGGACGGAGGCGAGTACATACTCAACCTGATAGACACTCCGGGCCACGTGGACTTCAACTACGAGGTTTCGCGCAGCCTCGCCGCCTGCGAGGGTGCGGTTTTGGTGGTTGACGCCACCCAGGGCGTAGAGGCTCAGACTCTGGCCAACGTCTATCTTGCCTTAGACGAAAACTTAGAGATACTGCCCGTCATAAACAAGATGGATCTGCCCTCCGCGCGCCCGGACGAAGTCAAGCAGGAGATAGAAGACGTCATAGGTCTGGACGCGTCGGAGGCCCCGCTGATATCGGCCAAGGAAGGGCTCAACATAGTCGATGTGCTGGAAGAGATAGTGGCCAAGGTTCCCGCGCCAGACGGCGACCCCGAGGCTCCGCTTAAGGCGCTCATCTTCGACTCCTACTACGACAACTACAAGGGCGTGGTAATCTACACCAGGATTTTCGACGGCAGCGTAAAGGCCGGCGACGAGATAAAGATGATGAACACCGGCGCGGTCTACGACGTCATAGAAGTGGGTGTAAACGCGCCTTATCACACGCCGGTTTCGGAGCTTTCGGCGGGAGAGGTGGGCTATATTTCCGCCAGCATAAAGCAGGTGAGGGACGCCCGCGTGGGCGACACCATAACCAACGCGGCAAGACCCGCAAAGGAAAAGCTGCCGGGCTACCGCAAGGTTCAGCCCATGGTCTACTGCGGAATATATCCCACGCCGGATGAAAAATACGAGGCCGTAAAGGACTGTCTCGAAAAGCTTCAGGTGAACGACGCGGCCTTCGTCTTTGAGCCGGAGACATCTCAGGCTCTGGGCTACGGCTTCCGCTGCGGATTTTTAGGGCTTCTTCACATGGAGATAATAGTGGAAAGGCTGGATCGCGAGTTCGACTTAGATATAATAACCACGTCGCCGAGCGTAATATACAAGCTCGTCATGCCGGACGGAAGCGAGCGCATGATAGAAAACCCCTCCAACCTTCCCGCCCCTACCGAATACGCGCACATAGAAGAACCCATGGTGAACGCGGACATAATGCTGCCGAAGGAATACGTCGGCCCAATAATGGCGCTGTGCCAGGACAGGCGCGGGGTCATGAAGAAGATGGAGTATATAACCGAGGACCGCGTAAATCTTCACTACGACATGCCGCTCAACGAGGTAATATACGATTTCTTCGACGCGCTCAAATCCAAGACCCGCGGCTACGGCTCTTTGGATTACGAGTTCGACAGGTACGAGAAGTCCAATCTCGTAAAGCTGGATATAATGCTCAACAGAGAGCTGGTTGACGCCTTCTCCATGATAGTTCACGAGAGCAAGGCCTATACCCGCGCACGCTTTGTGTGCGAAAAGCTCAAGGGGGTAATACCCATGCACCAGTTCGAGGTGCCTATACAGGCGGCCATAGGTCAGAAGGTGATAGCCAGAGAGACGGTGCGGGCCTACCGCAAGGACGTGCTCGCCAAGTGCTACGGCGGCGACATTTCCAGAAAGAAAAAGCTGCTGGAAAAGCAGAAAGAGGGCAAGAAGCGCATGCGTCAGTTCGGCAGCGTAGAAGTGCCGCAGGAGGCCTTTACCGCAGTGCTCAAGTACGATGACGACAAATAAAAAGCCTCTGGGCCTCTACATACATATACCCTTTTGCGCGCGCAAATGCCGCTACTGCGACTTCGCGTCCTACGCCGGATGCGACGAACAGACAAAAGAGGCTTATGTGGACAGGCTATGCGCAGAACTCAGGGAAAAGGCTTATGTTTACGGAAGAGAATATTATGTAGACACGATTTTTATTGGCGGAGGAACGCCCACTCTCCTTGATATATCCGTGTTTGAGCGCATAACGGAGGCGGTGAACGCCTCTTTTGCGTGCTCCCTGCGCGAGTTCAGCGTGGAATGCAATCCGGAGAGCGCAGAGCGCAACAAGCTGAAAGCCTTAAAGGATATCGAGGTCACGCGCGTAAGCGTAGGCGTGCAGAGCTTAAACGACGATGTGCTGCGCAAGCTCGGGCGCATACACGACGCTCAAAGGGCAGTAGAGGCTCTGAGAGTTGCGGGGGAAACCGGCTTAGACGTAAACGCGGATCTGATGTTCGGTCTTCCGGGGCAGAGCATTGAGATATGGAAAGATACTTTAAGAAGGACGATTTCCGAAAAGCCTTCCCACATATCTTTTTACAGCCTTCAGTTGGAGGAGGGAACCCCGTTTTTTGACGATTACAGAGCCGGTTTTCTGGAACTTCCGATCTGGGAAGAAAATCGCCGTATGTATAGAGAAGCCGTGGCAATTTTACGGGAAGCGGGCTACTTAAGATACGAAATTTCAAATGCCGCAATAGAGGGAAAACAATGCCTTCACAACCTTAAATACTGGCGCATGGAAGACTATCTGGGCGTCGGGGCGGCCGCGCATTCCTTTGTAGGAAGACGGCGCTTTTCCAACCCGTCGGACTTAAACGCTTACTTGGCCGCGAAGCCGGCAAGGCGCGAAGAATCCGCGAGCGGTCTTAAGGGCGATTTCATATTTACCTGCCTGCGCCTTACGGAAGGCTTTGCCGAGAGCTCTTACCGCGACTATTTCGGGAGCGCCTTTACGGACGATTTCGGGCTCGCCGCCGCAGCCCTAAAAAAAGACGGACTGCTGTCCGTCTCCGGCGGCCGCGTATTTCTTACCGAGAGGGGAGTGGACAACACCAACCCCGTGATGGAAAGACTTTTGGAGGTCTTATGAGCAAATATGTAATGGCCTTAGATGCCGGAACCACCAGCAACCGCTGCATAATTTTCGACCGCGGGGGTAATCAGGTTGCGGTCGCCCAGAAGGAATTTACGCAAATTTATCCCAGGCCCGGCTGGGTGGAACACGACGCGATGGAGATATGGGCAACCCAGCTCGGCGTGGCCAAAGAGGCCATACTCAAGGCCGGGGCCGAGGCAAAGGATATCGCCGGTATAGGCATAACGAATCAGCGCGAAACCACGATAGTCTGGAACAGGGAAACAGGACTTCCAATATGCAACGCCATAGTCTGGCAGTGCAGGCGCACCGCGGATTTCTGCCGTGAGCTCGAAAACCGGGGCCTGGGCGATATGATAAAGCAAAAGACGGGACTTAAGCTGGACGCTTACTTTTCCGCCACCAAGATACGCTGGATTTTGGACAATGTTCCGGGCGCGAGGAGGCTTGCGAACGAGGGCAAGCTCCTCTTCGGCACGGTGGATACCTGGCTCATATGGAAGCTCACCAGGGGCAAGGTTCACGTTACGGACTATTCCAACGCCTCCCGCACCATGCTGTATAACATCCACGAGCTTTGCTGGGACAAAGATATATTGGAACTTTTAGAGATTTCGGAGAACATGCTGCCGCAGGTCAGGGAGTCTTCCGAGATTTATGGAGAAACCGACTACACGCTTTTCGGCGACGGAATAAGGATTGCCGGAGCCGCCGGAGACCAGCAGGCGGCCCTCTTCGGTCAGACCTGCTTCGGCAGGGGCGAAGCCAAGAATACCTACGGCACGGGATGTTTCCTGCTGATGAACACCGGAGAAAAGGCGGTGGAAAGCAAGAATGGTCTTGTCACAACCATAGCCTGGGGGCTTGACGGAAAAATCAGCTACGCTCTGGAAGGTTCCGTATTTGTCGCAGGCGCGGCGATACAGTGGCTGCGCGACGAATTAGGGCTGATAGAAAATTCTCCCGCTTCGGAATGCTGTGCAAAGTCCGTTTCGGACAGCAACGGGGTGTATTTTGTTCCCGCCTTTGTGGGTCTCGGGGCTCCATACTGGGATCCGGACGCCAGGGGGGCAGTCTTCGGCCTCACCCGCGGGGCGAATAAGCATCACATAGTAAGAGCCGCTCTGGAATCCTTGGCATATCAGACTTGCGATGTGCTTTTCGCCATGGAGCAGGACAGCGGCATAAGGCTTGACAGTCTAAAGGTCGACGGCGGCGCCTGCGCCAACGATTTTCTTATGCAGTTTCAGGCCGATATGATTCAGCGCGAGGTGCGCCGTCCGTCCTGCGTGGAAACCACGGCTTTAGGGGCCGCCTATCTTGCGGGGCTTGCTGCGGGATATTGGTCGGGGCTCGGGGATATCAAAGCGAACTGGCAGATTTCCGGCAGTTTTGTTCCGAGAGTTAAGACCGACGAGGCGCGCGCGAAAATTGCCGGCTGGCACACGGCGGTGAGTGCCGCAAGAGCGTTTAAGCCGCAGATATAGCTTTCCGGCTATGATGCCCGGAGAGCAAGAGATTATTGTTGTAAGCGCCCTAAGCTTGTGGATTTATTCGGAGGTTAATGTCAAGATGATTATTACCGACAATATGGACGCTCTTAAAGCCAACCCGTATCTAAACCATATGAACGACAAGGACATGAAGTGGTTCTTAAAGTGCACGGACGCCGAGATTTACGAGGTGAAGGCGGGGGAGGCAATACTCAGGGCCGGAGAAAAGCTGCAGTTTGTTCCGATTTTGCTTACTGGAAGCAGCGACGTTGAAATCCCTAAGATAAGCAGTTGGGAACGGCACGGAAGCGAGTCCGGATTATCGCAGACGGTAAAATCCCTCATAGCTCCGCTGGACTGCAAAGCCGTAACGGACTGCCTGCTGCTGCGCCTGAAGGTCATGCGCCTGCTGCACGCCTGCAACTATCGCTGTCAATTTCATCTGGATGTCATCGACAGACTTTAATCAAAGGCTCAGAAACCCTTGTTTTTGCCCTGTATTGCCTGCAAACAGCCGCAAGGCTGTTTATTTTTGTGAAGTTTATGTGTGCCTCTTGACAAAAACGGGGCAGGGTTTATAATGGTGTTAGCACTCAAAGGCAAAGAGTGCTAACAGCGAGAAGCAGAGGCAAATATGACGCTAAATGAAAGAAAACTTCAAATTCTGCAAGCCATTATCGCGGACTTCATAAGCACGGGCGAGCCGGTCGGAAGCAGAACGCTGTCCAAGAGCCCCGGCATAGAGGTCAGTGCCGCTACCATAAGGAACGAGATGGCCGACCTGGAAGAGATGGGCTACCTTACGCATCCATATACCTCGGCCGGGAGAGTTCCGTCGGACAAAGCCTACCGGCTTTATGTGGACGAACTGATGGATACCTCGGACCTTCCCGAGGAAAGCAAAGAAGCCATAAGGGAAAAGCTCTCCGAAACGCGCATGGAGCTTGACGCAACCATAGAGCATGCCGCGGTGCTACTCTCGGAGATGACGAACCTCACGTCTTTCGCCATAACTCCAAGGGCAGATGAAAACAGGCTCAAGTACATTCAGTTTCTTCCCGTCGACGAGAGAACCGTGGTACTCATGCTCGTTTCCGAAAGAGGCAAGGTTCTGAATAAGGCCATACGCCTTACCGTGCCGTACACGGAAGAAAACCTGGAGCTGATGTCCAAGGTCATGACCAACAACTACATGGGCAAGACCATATCCGCCATAATGGCCCACGATATAGTGGAGGACTTCACAAGCGACATGTCATCTTTGTCCTGTATAGCTCGCGATGTAATGCCCTGTTTTATGAGAACCCTCCAAAAGATGCTGGATGTCGATCTCTACATGAAGGGCTATACCAATGTGTTCGACCTTCCCGAGTACAGCGGGGACCCGGAAAAGGGCAGGAGTTTTCTGCAGCTGCTGGAGAATAAGAACCATCTCAAGGAGATTATAGTAAACAGAGACGAAGGCCTGGTAATAACCATAGGGGACGAGCATTCCGAGGAAATGCAGGATGTAAGCCTCATTACCGCGGATTATAAGGTCAACGGAAAGCTTGTGGGAAAGTTGGGCGTAATAGGGCCTAAGCGCATGAAATACGGCGAGATAAGCTCCGTTATTAAATACATTTCGGAGAATATAAGCGAAACATTTGAGATAAAGGGAGATACGGATGATAAATCAGAAGACTAAGAAAGATGTAACGGTGGAAATCAACAAGAAGAAAAAGAACAGCGCCCGCTGCTGTCAGGCTCATGTGGGAGACCCGCACGACATCGAGCACGAAAAAGGTCATTGCTGCGACGAGCACGAGGGCGGAGAGAACAAGCACGAAGACGACCGTTGCTGTCGTAATCACGAGGGCGACCCGCACGACATCGAATGCGAGAAAAGCCGCTGCTGCGACTCTCATACAAAGACAGAGGAAGAACAGCCGGAGCCCGAGCCATCCAAAGAAGAAGAGGAACTCAACGTAAAGTATCTTCGCCTGATGGCGGATTTTCAGAACTTCCGCAGAAGAACGGAAAAGGAGCGCGGCGACATATACGCATACGCCAACGAGGCCTTTGCCGTCGATTGCCTGGAGGTGCTGGATAATTTTGAAAGAGCCCTCGCCTCGGCGCCGGAAAACGACAAGTTCGCCGAAGGGATGGCTCTCATATGCAAGCAGTTTGTGGATGTTCTTGCCAAGAATAAGGTCTTGGAAATAGAAGCCGAAGGCAAGCCTTTCGACCACAATCTGCACAACGCGGTTTTAAAACAGCCCGCCGAAGGCGTCGAAAGCGACGTCGTTACGCAGGTGCTTCAAAAGGGATATACGTTAAACGGCAAGGTGATACGCCCGAGCGCGGTCATCGTAGCGGAATAGATAATCAGAATTTACCGGAGGTAAAATAATGGGTAAAGTAATAGGAATTGATTTAGGAACAACAAACAGCTGCGTAGCAGTGCTTGAAGGCGGGGAACCCACGGTTATAACCAACGCCGAGGGCAACAGAACAACCCCGTCCGTAGTAGGCTTCACCAAGGGCGGCGAAAGGCTTGTGGGCGAAACCGCAAAGCGTCAGGCAATAACCAACCCCGACAGGACCATAGCTTCCATAAAGCGCCAGATGGGCAGCAATCACACCGTGGAAATTGACGGCAAGGTATACACGCCTCAGGATATTTCCGCGATGATACTCACGAAGCTCAAGGTAGACGCCGAGGCCTACCTCGGAGAAAAGGTCACGGAGGCGGTAATAACCGTTCCCGCGTACTTCTCCGACAGCCAGAAGCAGGCGACCAAAGACGCCGGGCTGATAGCCGGCCTCGACGTAAAGAGGATAATAAACGAGCCGACCGCGGCAGCCCTTGCTTACGGTCTCGATAAGGATGACAGCCACCACAAGATACTGGTCTACGACCTCGGCGGCGGCACCTTCGACGTGTCCATACTGGAGCTCGGCGACGGCGTGTTCGAAGTGCTTTCCACCAACGGAGATACCAAGCTGGGCGGCGACGACTTCGACAACGTGCTGATGAACTTTATGGCAGACCAGTTTGCCAAGGAACACGGCGTGGATCTTCGCACGGACAAGATGGCCATGCAGAGGCTCAAAGAAGCCGCGGAAAAGGCCAAGAAGGAACTTTCTTCCAGCCAGACGACCAACGTCAATCTGCCGTTCATAGCCAATCAGGACGGCCCGCTTCACTTGAATATGGACGTGACAAGGGCAAGGTTCGACCAGCTCACGGCCCACCTTGTGGAGCGCACCATAGGCCCCATGCAGAAGGCCATGTCGGACGCCGGCGTAAGCATGAACGACCTCGACAAGGTCATACTCGTAGGCGGCTCCACCAGAATACCGGCGGTTCAGGCCGCAGTGCAGAAGATTACCGGCAAGGAGCCCTTTAAGGGCATAAACCCGGACGAGTGCGTTGCTATCGGCGCGTCCATACAGGCAGGCGTACTCACCGGAGAGGTCAAGGACGTGCTCCTGCTCGACGTAACCCCGCTGTCTCTTTCCATAGAGACATTAGGCGGCGTCGCCACCAGGCTCATAGAGAGAAATACCACGATCCCGACGAAGAAGAGCCAGATATTCTCCACCGCCGCGGATAATCAGAGCGCCGTGGACATTCATGTAATGCAGGGTGAGCGTCCCATGGCCTCCGACAATATTACTCTCGGCCGCTTCCAGCTTTCGGGCATACCCCCGGCGCTCCGCGGGATACCTCAGATAGAGGTCACCTTCGACATAGACGCCAACGGAATCGTGAACGTGAGCGCCAAGGACCTGGGAACCGGCAAGGAGCAGCGCATAACCATAACGTCTTCCTCCAAGCTCTCCGAAGAGGAGATAAAGCAGAAGGTCAAGGAGGCCGAACAGTATGCCGAAGCCGATAAGGCCAAAAAAGAGGAGATAGAGATCCGCAATCAGGCGGAGACCCTCGTCTACGAAACCGAAAAGAACCTTAAGGAGCTCGCCGGCAAGCTGTCCAAGGAAGAGGAAGACAAGATAGTCGCGGCAAAGACCGCCCTGGCAACCGCCCTTGAAAGCGGAACCATAGAGGACATAAAGGCCAAGACGGAGGCTTTGACAAACGAATACCACATCATGTCGACCAAGCTCTACGAGCAGGCCGCCGCAAAGCAGGCCGAGGCGGGAGGAGCCGGCCCCGGAGCGGGCTTTGAGCCCGGCGCGGAGCCGCAGCCTCAGGCAGACAATGTGGTTGACGCGGATTTCGAAGTGATGGACGAAGACAACAAATAAAGAAGAAAAACCGAAGGCTCCTCGAAAAAGGGGAGCCTTTAACGGTATTTTTGCGGAGCAAGGCCTTGCATTTTTTTGCGGGCATCTGCATAATAATAACGTCAGAGATAATTTTCAGAACGGAAATAACGATATATGGCTGAAAAAAGAGATTATTACGAGGTTTTAGGCCTCAAAAAGGGGGCCGGAGAGAGCGAGATAAAATCGGCGTTCAGAAAGATGGCGATGAAGTATCATCCGGACAGAAACGCGGGCGATGCTTCGGCGGAGGAAAAGTTCAAAGAGGTGAACGAAGCCTACGAAGTGCTATCCGACCCCGACAAGAAGAGCAAATACGACAGATTCGGCTTTGCCGGAGTTGACCCCAGCATGGGAGGGGGCGCCGGAGACTTCAGCGGCTTCGGCGGTTTTGACGATATATTCAGCATGTTCGGCGGCGGAGGCTTCGGAGGTTTCGGGGGCTTCAGCGGTTTCAGCGGCTTCGGCGGCTCTGCGAGAAGCAGCGGGCCGAGGCGCGGCGCCGATATTCAAAAGCGCATGAACATAAGCTTTAAAGAGGCTGTTTTCGGCTGCAAGAAGGACATACGTCTCACAAAGGATGTGCGCTGCGATACCTGCTCAGGCACCGGGGCGGCCCCGGGGACGAGCAAGAAGACCTGCCCCAAATGCGGGGGCAGCGGACAGGTACGCACTGTAAAGAGCACCCCGCTTGGCCAGTTCCAGACCGTCACCACCTGCCCGGACTGCGGAGGCGTCGGAGAAGTAAACGAGAACCCGTGTTCTGACTGCGGCGGCAGCGGCAAGCTGAGGAAGACGGTAAACCTCAGCGTCACCATACCCGCGGGAGTCGACGACGAATCGATCGTCACCCTGCGCGGTCAGGGACAGCCCGGAAGCGGCGGCGGCCCCAGCGGCGACCTTTATATAGTCCTCTCCGTGGCGGAGCACGAGCTCTTTGAACGTCGCGGGGACGATCTTTGGCTTCAGGTTCCCATCACTTTTACCCAGGCTGCTCTGGGAGACGATATAACAGTTCCCGGTCTTACGGAAAAATTGTCCTGCAAGGTTCCCGCCGGAACCCAAAGCGGAACCGTGCTGCGCATGAAGGGCAAGGGCGTTGCCAATGTAAACAGCGGAAGACCGGGCGATATGTACGTTCAGGTCAATTTGGAGGTGCCTACCAAACTGACGGGCGCCCAGAAGGAAATGATACGCAAATTCGGCGAAAGCAAGGCGCTGGAGGGTTATACAAAGCGTAAAAAGTTTTCGGAAGCTCTTAAGGATTTGTTTATGTAAGTACAGGCGCGCAGGCGTCAAATAGGGAGATGGCTGATATGAAATTTACAAAGGAAGAGCTTGCCGATTTTGTGGCTGAGCACAGAAAGATTTTCGATATGGTGCGCCTTGTGGATGTCTCTAAAAATATTCAGTACAAGGTGGGCAGCGATGGCGAGATTACACCCCAGCTCTACGAGTGTTATTCGCTGTGGAAGAGAGACGATCGCTGTGAAAACTGCATCTCATACAAGGTGACGGCCTCTAAAGACAGGCTCAGCAAGTTTGAATTTGTAGACGACGATGTCTATTTTGTTATTGCCATGTATGCCGAGGTTGAAGGCAAGGAATATGCCTTGGAACTGCTTCTGAAAATAAAAGACGAATCCCTGTTCGGGGCGTATGGAAAGACACCGTTTATTCTCACCATGCAGGAGTACAACAACAGAAAGTACATGGATTTCCTTACGGGTGCTTTCAACCGCAGATATTTCGAGGACCAGCTGCGGCAGCTCGGCGGGGCCAACGGCATTATGGTGCTGGACATAGACAAGCTGAAGCTCATCAACGCCACTCACGGTTATGCGGCAGGAGACAGGCTGCTCAACTCCCTGCCGGATATGGTAAGGTCGAAAATACGTTCAACGGACGCCATAGTGCGCTGGGGAGACGACGAGTTCATCATACTCTTTCAGGGCATAACCAAGAGGGTATTTGAATTGAAGATGGAGAGCATACGCGAAGAGGTGGAAAAGATCTCCGTTTCCGATCATCCCGAGCTTAAAGCCACGGTGAGCATAGGCGGAGTTTTTTCCGAACGGGCCGGTGAGTGTTTGGACGAAGCCCTGAAAGCCTTAACAAAAGCAAAAGAAAAGGGCAATTGCTGTGTGCTTATAGAGAGATGAAGAAGACGGTAGCGTTTTATACTCTCGGGTGCAAGCTTAATCAGTACGAAACGCAGGCGGTGGCGGAGGCTTTTTTAAGGGCCGGCTACGAAACGGCAGAGCCGGGGGAGCCGGCTTCGGTATATGTCGTAAATACCTGTACCGTTACTTCGAAAGCGG
>DAONZO010000005.1:0-16322 GCA_035406945.1 Bacillota bacterium
GCTTCTATGTCAGCGGTCCTGCGGCTCTGTACGATTTTATGGAAGTTGAGCTCGATAAACTCGGCATCTCCCGCACCTGCCGACGCATGGAGAGCTACGGCGAGAGTCCGGACATCACCGCGCATCCGGGTTTCCCCAAGGATCAAGCCGGAAAGACATATCAGCTTACGGTAAGATTCGGCGTGGATTCGCGCGTAGTGCCTGCGAAGAGCACGGAAACGGTGGTTCAGGCGCTGGATCGCGCGGGGCTGCCCATAGATACGCGTTGCCGCAGCGGTTCCTGCGGCTGGTGCCGCAGCCTGCTCGAGGCCGGCGAAGTCTGGCAGCGGCCGGAGGGCGACGGCGTGCGCGCGCGGGACAGGGACGCGGGATACTTCCACCCCTGCTCCGCGTATCCCGTAAGCGATCTGACGGTGAGAGTGTTTACGCAGATATAAGACGCTTCTATTTACGGGCATAAGCGATTTCCTATTCAAATAAGATTTATTTTCCAAAACGGCGGCGGATTTTCTATCAGAGTCTGCCGCCGTTTATCTGTTAAGGGCAAATTTCGGTTTACAGCAAAAAAAGCAATTGATTTTTTATATAAAAACAAGTAAGATAGTAAGCAAGATAGTAAGCAAGATGGGGTGATACAGATGAGCGCATACATACCGCCATATACAATTTCAAATCGAATGCTCGAGATGGTTTCAAGCATATCCGAAAAAGTAGGTAAGATTACAACTTACAAAGGATTTGAAGCCAGGCCGTATCTCAGACGAAATAACCGCATCCGTTCCATTCACTCATCACTGAAGATCGAAGCGAACTCTCTGTCATTGAATGAAGTAAGGGATGTTATTAACGGACATCTTGTTCCGGGCAATCAAAAAGAAATTCAAGAAGTAAAGAACGCATATGCCGCATATGAAAAAATACCGGAAATTAATCCGTCAAGCATCACGGATCTGAAAAAAATTCACGGAATCATGACATATCGGATCATTGAGGAGTCCGGCAAATTCAGAAGCGGTGACGAAGGTGTCTTCTCGGGGGACAAGTGTGTATTTGTTGCCCCGCCGCCGCATATGGTTGATTCTCTGACAAGGGATTTACTGTTATGGATTAAGCAATCCGAAGGTAAATTACACCCGCTTATTGTGGCGGCTGTATTTCATTATGAGTTTGTATTCATTCACCCATTTGCCGATGGCAACGGCAGAATGGCGAGATTGTGGCATACGGTGATCTTACGCAGGTGGAGAAAAGTATTTGAGTTTATTCCTCTGGAGAGTCGGATTGAGGAGTTTCAGGGAAAGTACTACGATGCAATAGCAAAATCTCATACAAATGGGAACTCAGACGTTTTTATTGAATTCATGCTCGAAATGATAGATCAAATTTTGGACGAGGTCATAACGCAGATAAACAAAACGAATGCAGAGACCAGTGAATATGTGAAACGCTTGCTTGATATAATGGAATACGATGTACCTTATACTTCCAATGACATTTTGAGGCGACTCGGATTGAAATCAAAAGAAACTTTGCGTAAGAATTATTTGAATCCTGCTATTGAGCTGGGACTTGTCAGAATGTCACTTCCCGACAAGCCTAATAGCAGAAATCAGCGATATGTTAAATAGTGAAAAACGTGTCATTTAATAAACAATTACAAAGGCAGAGGACAGATGACAGTATACGACCAACATCTTCATACGGAACTTTCTTTCGACAGCCGGGAGAAAATGCGAAACTATCTCGAGCTTGCGAAAGAAAGAGGGATTTCCCATTTTGTCAGCACGGAACACGTGGACTTGGACTCGGGTTCCACTGATCCCCGCACAGACATAGTGCCGGATTTCAGGCTGCAACAAGAACAAATAGAGTATTGGCAGAAAATTTACCCGGATGTAAACTTGCTAATGGGCGTCGAAATTGGATATAAACCGTCTCAGGCAAAGAAAGCCGAGGCGATAATAAATTCTTTTCCTTTTGATATCGTGATGCTGTCGATTCACGAGTCGGAGGACTTTGACGCGGTAAGCGAGGATTTTAAGGCGGGCAGATCTTCCGACGAAGTATATGCGCATTATCTTCGGCTTACGGAAGAGGCCGTCACCGCATTCAAGAACTACGACACCCTCGGACACATAGATTATATGCTAAGATATATCGAGCCCGTAAACTTGAAGTCACATGTTCCCGCACTGCGCAGAATATTCGAAATTCTGGTGAATGACGGAAAGGCGCTGGAACTCAACACCAGAATATTCGCCCGCACAGGCAGCATGAAGCCGGCGGAGTTTTTCACCGACCTGTATATTGACTGCGGCGGCCGTAAATTCACCATAGGCAGCGATGCTCACTCTGCAAAGTCGTATATGTTCGGCTTTGACGAGCATATAAAACTGCTCAAAAGCCGCGGCATCAACGAAGTCTGCGGATTTATAGCCCGCAGGGAAGTTCGGATTCCAATCTGAAACCCGCATCAAAAACAAAGTTAATTATTCGCCCGATACAACCGGCGGTTGAGTTTGCTGTAAAACGGCGTTGTTGAAGTACTTTTTAGCTGCTGTTATTATTAAATCGTCAAGGCCGACGACAAATATCACTAAGACAGGAGCAAAAATTATGGAATTAGGCAACAAAATAAAGCAGCTCAGATACAGATCCGGGCTTACACAGGAACAGCTTGCCGAACGTCTCGGGCTCAGTGCCCAGGCTGTTTCAAAGTGGGAAAACGCCGTCTCGATGCCGGACGTGACACTGCTTCCTCAGATCGCGGAAGAGTTCGGGGTCAGCATAGACGAGCTCTTCGACCTCAGCAGCGAACAGCGTCTTCGCAGAATAGAAAACCGCATGGACGTCGAAGCCGAACTCGGTGCGGATGTCTTCCGCGAGTACGAAGATTTTCTTAAGGATTGCCTCCAAAATGGAGAAGAGCGAGAGAAGGTCTTGAGTCTCCTCGCCTATTTGTATCATCACAGAATGCAAGCCGATGCTCAAAAGGTCAGTCGCTATGCCCGCGAAGCCATGAGGCTTCGCCCCGAAAAAAAGGATTGCCAGTGGCTTTTGGACAAGGCCGAGGGCCAGGTAGTGTGGGACTGGAATGTAGCCAATCACTCCGGCGTCATCGACTTCTACAAGGAGCTGATAGCAAGCGACAAGATAGAGCCGCGCACCCCGCTGCCTTACTTCTACCTCATCGACAACCTCATAGCCGACCGCAGAACCGAGGAGGCGAAGAACTATCTAAAGGCATTTGCCAAGCTTCCCGCGCATAAAAAGTTTATGGTGCCGGTCTATGAAGCTCACATCGCGCTTGCCGAATTCGACGAAAAGAAAGCAGACGGAATAATGGAAAAGGCTCTTACGGAGTTTGCGAACGACGGAGGCTTTCTCTTTGAAAAGGCTCAATACCATGCCAAAAAATGCGAATACGAAAAAGCAATAGAATGCTACGAAGCGTCCTACGCAAGCGAAGAAGACGCTAAGCCGCGCTTTGCGGACGCTCTTCACGGCATTGCGATAATATACGAGATTATGGGCGACAACAAGAAAGCTGCGGATATCTATGAACGCATCATAGAAAATCTGAAAACCGAATGGGGCCTTAGCGAGGAAATAAGCCTAAAGGACGCCGAGCGCGAAAGAGACAGGCTCCTTAAAAAGTAGAACCGTGCAAACGGCTTACAAAGCGGCTGCTTAAAACAGGCATCAGGCTCGGAAACTTAGCAGGCAACGCGAATGACGCTGAAAGGAGGGAGCGCTGCCTGCTTTTTCTTTTTTACATAGCGGTAAAGGCCTTTGAAAAAACGGCCGAGGCCTTTTTCGCATTTTGTTTGCTTTTACATAAAAGAATGGTATAATACCGGCGAAACTTAGTTTTATAAAGGAGACGGAGGACTGATGATCTAAACAATATGGCAATCTCAATACTATTTCTGCCCCAAGGGGCCGGTTTTTAGTATGCCATATTGTAGATATCACCGACCTTTGTTCCGGCTGGTATCTGTTTACTTGAGTGAGCAGATTTTTTGTTTGTCTATGGTTTGGCATACGTCCGCATACAAAAGGAGGATATATGCTGCAAATCAAGAATCTGAGTATTTACCTCAGAGAGGATTTAAGGTCGATAATCGAAGATTTTTCATTCGCTGTTGCGCAGGGAGATAAGGTTGCGCTGATAGGGGAAGAGGGCAACGGCAAGTCGATATTGCTCAAGACCATCTACCGGCGCTCCCTTACCGAAGCCTGCTGCGACATAAAGGGCGACATATACAAGGCCGCTGAAATCGTCGGCTACCTTCCTCAGATTATAGAAGAAAAGTATATGGATCTTTCCACCGAGGAATACCTTATGCTCATGACGGGCGGGCAGAAGGACTACACTTTGTATTATCAACTGCTCAGCGACTTTTCCTTAGACGAAGAACTGATTTCCAACGACGTAAAAATCAGCTTTCTATCCGGCGGAGAAAAGATAAAATTCATACTTTTTGTTGAAATGCTGAAGTCTCCCACCCTTCTGCTCATGGACGAGCCCAGCAACGATTTGGACATGGATTCGCTTATATGGCTCGAGGCTTTTATGAAGCGCCTCGAAATCCCGCTGATTTTCGTGTCCCACGACACGAAGCTGCTGTCGAACGTGGCCAATAAAATAATTCATTTAGAAGTGGTCGACAGAAGGCGGAAAGTGCGGCACACGATTTCGTCCGACGGCTACGATGAATATGTCAGGAAGCGGCTTAAGCATATCGATGTTGAACGCAGAAGGGCTAAAAAAGAGCAGGAGGAATTTGCCGAGAAAATGAGCCGGTATCGGAGGGTTCACGATTCGGTGGAGAATGCGCTTCGCGCAACGAAGAACGACAGCGAAGGGAAAAACCTCAAGGACAAGATGCACACGGTCAAGTCCGTGGGCAGGCGAATCGAGAGAGAAAAGAAAAATATGTCGAAAAACCCCGAAATCGAAGACGCCATAAATATTTTCTTCGACGACAGGCTCTACATCCCAAACGGCAGAGTAATTTTGGATTTTAAGTTGGATGAACTGAAAGCGGGAAACAGGCTGCTCTCAAAAAATATAGAGCTGAAGATTACCGGCCCGGAAAAGATTTGCATAGTCGGAAAGAACGGATCGGGCAAGACAACGCTGATTAAGCGTTTGATAAACGAATTTGAAAGCCTCAAATTCAAGGTCGGATATATGCCTCAGAACTATTCCGATCTGACAAACTACGACGTAAACGCCATAGAGTATCTTTCCAGGTCCTTTTCAAAAGACGAGCATTCGACGGTGTCGACCTATCTTGCCGCGCTCAACTTCAAGCGCGAAGAAATGTATAGAAAAATTCAGAATCTGTCCGGCGGGCAGAAGGCCAAGCTCTTTTTCGCCAAAATGAATTTGGATTGCGCCGAGGTGCTGGTGCTTGATGAACCCACAAGAAACCTGTCACCTCTGTCTCAGCCTGAAATATTAAACGCCCTTGCGGATTACAGGGGCGTAATCATCGCGATATCGCATGACAGAGATTTCATCGGGCAGATACCGGAGAAGGTTTACGAGCTTAACGAGGAAGGATTGTTTCGCATAAACTGAAGCCCGGATTACATTTAATAAAAGTGGTAAAAGTACGGAGAAAATTAAAAGTTTAACTTGTGTTTTTTCACATCGGCATTATAAAAGCGTGTGTATCTTATAGCATAAGATGAACTTAACGGATTACGATGTAATGCCATATTGGAAATAACTGCGCCGCCGTTTTGATAGGCGATACAATTTGTGGTATAATATCTCCGACCCGTTTTTTAGGAAAGAACCGTCCGACGTGAAAGGCTTTTGCGAGACGCCCAAGGCGCCGCCGGGAGCTTCTTTTTTATACACCGTTTAATCGGCAGGGAAAGAGAAACACAAACAAGACGCCTGTAGTTTTAAGGAGGAAATTGAAATGGAAGTTATCAATGTTCAAAATCGTGATTTTTCGATGAAGGCCAAGAAATTGAGGGCTAAGGGGCTTGTTCCGGGCAGCGTGTTCGGCAGATCCCTGAGCGAGTCCCTGTCTATACAGATGGAAAAAAGTGTAGCTCAGAAGATCAATCAGAACTTGCGCGAGGGCAGCAAGCTTCATATTAAATTGAACGGAAAGAACATTCCGGTACAGATAAAGGAAAAATCGCTTCATCCCTTGAGCGGAGAGGTTCAGAACATCAATTTCCAGGCGCTTGCGGCGGACGAAATAGTAAACAGCGTAACCCACATCATGTTTGTCAACGACGAAAAGATCAACGGTCTCGTGGAGAAGATGCTCTTTGAGGTTCCGTATTCATCTCTTCCCGCGGACATGATAGATACCGTTACCATAGACTTGGAAGGCATGAAGCCCGGCGTCCTGATTACTGTCAAGGACATACCGGAGTTAAATAGCGATAAGATAGAGCTGAAGATAGACCCGGACCTGCTCGTGCTTCGCATCAGCGAGAAGAGGGGTGCAATTGTCTCCGACGAGGAGGAAGAGGCGGCGGTGGAGGAAGCCGAAGCATAGACCGCTTTTTAGGAGAGGCATTATGAATTCGACGGACAACAAAAAGGCAAAGGATTGCCGCAGGGACGACGACAGCAAAAACAGCACGTTTTTTAGAAGAGTATTCCGGGCCTTTTTTGCCCCTTCCCTCGACATCAGGATAAGGCTCTTCAACATACTCGGGTTTGGCGGTGTGACAATCAGCACGATATCGGTTTTTTCGGAACTGACCGGCGGCAGGGTGGTGAACGCCTTAGCATGCGCCGCCTCAGCCATATTTGCCCTGCTGCTTTTGATTTGGACCTGGAAATCCGGGCGCTATCAGATATCGTGCCTGATAACGATAGTGGTGATTTTCCTCATACTTTTCCCCGTCATGTTTTTCGGAGGCCACGGCTATCACAGCGCCATGCCCATGTCCTTTATGTTTGCCGTTTGTTTTACCGTATTCATGCTCGACGGCCCTCTTGCTTTGATTATGGCTGCGGTGGAAATAGTATTCTATTCCGCGCTGTGCTTCATCTATTATAAGAATGCGGCGAACTTTCCACCCTTCAGGAGCGAGTTCGACAGATTTATCGACATAGTCGTAACCTTCTTCGTGGAGAGCACAATAATCGGAATCTCCTTATACCTGCATTTCCGCCTGTACAAACAGCAGCAGAAAAAGCTGGACGAACAAAACATCATGCTGTCCGAAGCATATAAGACCAAGACGGAACTCATTTCCAACGCTTCGCACGAAATGCGCACCCCGCTGACCGTCATTTCCGTAAACGTTCAGTCCGCGATGGAGGTCTTGGAAAGTTCGGGAGACAAGCCCGCCGACCCGGAAGTCATGTCCATGCTCGCAAACGCGCATATGGAAATAATGCGCCTGGCCCGCATGGTGGGGAGTTCTCTGCAGCTGTCGGCCATGAGCGAACAGTCTGAGAAAAAGATGCTCGATTTTTCCACGCTCTTGAACCTGGATGCGGATGTGCTGAGGCTCAATCTGCAGCGTAAAGGCAACGAGCTGCGCACGGACATAGAGGACGGGCTAAAGATATTCGGCGATGCCCGCCTTTTGGAACAGGTGATTACAAACCTTTTGCAGAATGCGGGAACATACACGCAGAACGGAGAAATAAGGCTGTCCGCGCACAGAAAAGGCGGGGAGATTGTCGCCTGCGTCCGCGATAACGGCTCCGGCATTGAACCGGAAATGCTTCCCCGCGTCTTTGAACGGGGCGTGACCACCGGAGGTACAGGCTTCGGTCTTTTCCTGTGCAAGATGGTAGTCGAGTCTCACGGCGGCAACATATGGATAGAGAGCGAGCCGGGCAAAGGCACGGCCGTTTATTTTACACTGCCCGTCTACGGCGGACAAATAGGGGGCGATTAGCTATGGGCGCACTTTTACTGCTTGTGGAAGACAACGAACAGATACTGCGCGCCAACGAACGTACGCTGAGCCGAAAAAGCTACGATATAATGGCCGCCTCAAGTCTTGCGGAGGCTCGCAAGCTTATGGCGAAGCGCAGGCCCGACGCCATAGTGCTCGACATTATGCTTCCCGACGGCAGCGGTCTGGATTTTATCGGGGAAATCGGACCGGATTCCAAAGTACCCGTGCTTCTTTTAACCGGTCTTGCGACCTCGGAAGACGTGATCAGAGGACTTGAGGCCGGAGGAGACGACTATCTTACAAAGCCCTATGATTTCGGCGTGCTGACGGCGCGCATTGAGGCTCTTTTAAGGAGGGCGGGGCGGGTTCCGGAAAAGCTGTCAAAAGGCATGCTGGACTTCGATATAAGGGCCAGCCGTGCATTTTTATGCGGAGAGGACATGCTGCTTACGCAAAAGGAGTTTGCGGTACTGCTTGTTTTGGCGGAAAATGAAGGCAGACCCCTGTCGTCGGAATACATATATAGGAGCGTTTGGAAACAGACGGATGCCGGAGGCGAAAGCGCCGTAAAGACGGTAGTTTCAAGGATAAGAAAGAAATTAGGAGAGCGTTTTTCCATAGATAACGACAAGCGTCAGGGAAGCTATATTTTTTCCGAGCTTCCTTTATAAAAGCGAGTGAAAGTTTTCGGTTAAAATCCTGCAACTTTCGCTCAGTTTATATATATTAACCGCTATAATAGCCGTGTGCTTGGAATGCGTCGCTGTGCGCCGCATCCGGGTTTGCGGCTTTTTTGCTTGCCGTTCGGACGGAAAGCGGGAAACGCCTGTTTTCTGGTTTCTAAAAGCGGAAAGCCTGTTTGTGCGGTCAGTATCAATGGTATTGATTCTTATATGTTATATTTCATAAATTCTATTGGGGCTTAATCAAAGAAAGGACACAGCTATGAACACTATGTGGCGAAGGATATCATCCCTGATTCTGGTAGTTGCCATGCTCATCACCTCTCTTCCCGCAAACGTCTTTGCGGGCGGACAGGGCGACGTCTTGAGCATAGGCCGAAATCAGGACGGCTCATACGTCGTCTCCAATGCGGATGGCAGCGAGGAAACGCTAAACAACAGCGAACTCGCGGAAACATACCCCTACGGTCTGTTCGCTTTAGACAACAGCGAGTATACCGTATACGAAGAAGGAGAAGAGTGGATAACGCTCAGGGTACATCGCCTGGGCGGAACAAAAGGCAAGGTTTCCGCCATACTCCAGTACCTGCCCGCCATAGCCGAGGAAGAGGGCGGAGTGTGGAACGACAGCTATGCCATATCTCCGGACGACATAGTCATAGAGGTGGAAAACCCCGATCCCATAACGGCCTATCAGGCATGGGGCTTTCCCGAAGCCCCCGAAGCTGCAGGCTTCGGCATCATAGCTGCGGACGGAGTCGACAACGCCGGAGAGCCATGCAAGATCCTTTCCCTTGATACTCAGGAGCTTCCGAGCGCATACAGCTGGTATGTCCTGTACGAAGGATATTGGGAAGAAATAGCCGATGCTTCCGAAGCCACGCTTCCCGTTTCGGAAGAGGATATCGCGACATACGACTTCCGCTGTGTTTTCGAGCTGGACGGAGAAGAATACAGCACGAACAGCTTAAACGGCGAGGAATATGTAAAGCCCGAACCGGAGGAGCTTCCGGAAATGCCGGATCTTATCGAGCTCAACCCCGAAACCGGTTTCACCGTTCTGGAACTGGAAGAAGGCAGGGGCATGCTCGTGGAGATTCGCTTTGCCGAAGGAGAAAACGAGAAATTAATACGCATCAGGGCGGTCGACGACTCCGAAACGGAACTGGACGAATTCGCCACCCTCACCATAGTCGATTGCATAGGCGGAACCGTCGGCACCTCGCTGAACTCCGCTTCGCTTCGCGTTGTCGACAACGACGCGGACATAGACCTGCCCACGGCTCTCGGTTTTGAAATTACCGATGTGAGCGCCGACAAGTCCGCCGGAAGCGTAATCATCACCGTGAGCAGGACGAGCGGCGTGCTTCCCGTAAGCGTAGAATGGCATACGGAGGACGGCAGCGCTCTGGCCGGCACGGACTATGTGGCCGCGGAAGGCAGATTGAATTTTGCGGACAACAAAAAAGCCGAAATAGAAATAGTTCTTATAAACGATCAAATAGAGGATTTGGAGCCTCGTTTCTTTAACGTGATCCTGGGCGAGGTGCTCGGCGTTGACGATGCCGCCGTAGAACCCGCTCTTTGCACGGTGGCCCTTATAAACACCAACACGTCCGGTGAGCTCAACCTCGCAAGCGTGCTCTACGATGTAGATGCCGTGGACGTATCCGCCGATCTCGAAGAGGATGACGGCGTAAGGGTATCCCCGCTCGAGGTCGATGCCGTGGATCAGGAGGTATACGACCCCGCCCGGCCCGGCGACAACCTGATTCCCTACGAGCTCGACACTCAGGTCTGGCACTACAGAAACGGAGATCCCATAAAGTTCAGCGCACCCTCCAATGTGGTGAACACGAGCACCGATTACTTCTGGTCTTACTACTACCACCAGACCGCGTCGGTGTCCAGCACCGGCAATAAGTCCAAGAGGGTAGAGGTACCCAATATGTATGCCCTCTACGATGGTGCGGCAGGCACGATCAGCGGAGGGGCAAAATTTGCGAGCGGCTCGGACCGTTTCTGGCACGGCGTAGACGAATACACCTATACCTATTTCGACTCCCCCTTTACCGGAAGGCTCACCTGCAACCCCAAGTCGTGGCGCAAAAACCTTAAGGACTATCTCCAGTACGACGAGTATTTTTACTTCGACGAGTATTTTGATTATAAGGAAAATCACGACAGCTACTTCATAATCGGAACCAAGAAAAATGACGGCAAAGATTCCGAACATAAGGTCAATGCCAAGGCCGAAGTGGATTTCTATAGAAGAACCATATACGATCATTTTACGCTCGACATCTATACGGCAAACGACAAGAATATAAAGGACGCTTCGGGCGAGCCTCTTTTTGCGCAGTATGAAGAGCCGAACTACGAGGGCATAATCAATTACATAGAAGTTCCCCAAGGTCAGGGCGGCTTCGGCTCTCAATCCTACTTCTACAGAGACGAAAAGCGCAGCAGCGGCGCCCAGGAATATACCCTTTTCTACGGTATGATATACGAGGGCTCCACCATCTCGATACAACTGGGAGAGACTCTCCTGGACTGCGTTGGAGCGGGCATATACGACGAGGACGGTAATCTTTGCATTTCCGGAACTATCGACAAGGGTAGGCGCACCGTTAACTTCAGCAATATAATACTGCCGCCGAACGGAAAATATAAAATCCGCCTCGTAATGGAAAGAAAGCAGGCAGTAAGAATCGATCTGAGCACTTCGGCTCATACGAACAGCGACGGCAAGACATATTCGGACCAGGCCATTCGAGATGCCTGGAATCTCTTTGTAGGGAGAATAGCGGGCAAAAAGATAGATTTCGGCTACAGCACGAGGACAAACAATCTATACGAGCGCGGGACCATAAGCCAAAAGAGCATAACGCTTTCGAACACCCTTCCCGCCGGGCTTGATCAAATGGGCTTTATGCTTCCGACCAATCCGGGAAACACCAGATCAACTCCGGATAAGAGCCACTCCATGTTCTATCTTAAGGACGGAAACCTTCCCGCGGACATACAGTGGATACGCTTCAACCTGCCCAAGGAAGACAAGATCGTAATCAACGGCATGACTTATAACGGGGACGAGAAGATATGGCTCAAGACCCGCAATCTCACCACCAACGATCTCGTGTTCCTCTATTATCACGAGGACTTTCTCTTCACTCAAAGGCCCATGGTTCCGACCATAGACACCACGGCTCTTTACTTTGACGGAAACGGAAACGGAAGGTTGGACGGCTACTGGAACGACGAGCTTGGAATTTTCGTGCTCGAAAAGGTAGACGGATTTTATGACCAGTTCATAAACATGCTCGGCAATCAGGACTACGAGGAGACGAATTTCCAACCCGTTTATAAGGACGGCAAATTCTATCAGTACTTCATAAGGCCCTACTACACGGCAAACCCCGTGTCCCTGGGTGTTCCCCCGGGAAAAAGCGTCAACGAACGCATGCAGGTCGTGCCCAACTTCATAACCGACATAAGCGGCTCGGCCTTCGACAGCTTAAGCCCGGAGATGAAGCAGTACCGCGCCGTAGTGAGCGGAAAGACCAGGCTCGGCAGCAGCAGTGCGCCTTTGGATTATTCCGCCGACAACCATCCTAAATACGGCGGCGAAGCTTCGGTATACAGCTACGTAGACATACCCCTGGGCGGCGACAGGAATCCCACGAGGCAGGCTGAGGAGAACGACTTTACAGTGGTTGCAAACTTTAGCTCCGCATCTGCCGGGCGCCAGATAAAAGTCATGGCCCGAGACGAGACGGACAATAAGAACAATACTCAGCGATACAAGTATTATCTCGGCCAGACTCCGTATTGGGATCCTGCCTTAAACGGCGGCAGCGGCGGCGTCGCGTATAAGGACAACATAACAACACTCATTTTCTTCGAAGGCAAGGCGTATTATTATGACTCCCTGGCCGGCAAGAGGCTGGGCGACGCCTTCTTTATCTGGGAGCCGCTTTATGAAGGCCATCTGCTAAAGCCCTTTGCGAATCCCGAGGGCATAAGCATAGCCCACTCCCTGGCGGGGGATAATATCCCCTTGGCGCAAGGCCAGACCCAGTATCTCAAAACGGACGGCACAAGTGAAACATGGACTGCAATCCCGCCCGATCCGACAATATCAGACTTAGACGAGGTTGTAAATGCCGGCTATGTGGTGCGAGGAACGGGTATAAACCGAAAACCCGTAACGCGTGTGGTTCTTACCGACCCGGCAGAGATAGCCAAGATCAACGGCTACCTCGGCTCCATGGTGGACAACGACACCTTTGCCCTTGTGATTCAGGAGCAGCTTAAAACCACCGGTGACATACTGAATCCCGCCGGTGTTCTGGATACACTGGCGGATGACAAGAAGGGCGCCGATTCCGTGACCCACGGCTTTGCGGGCCTTTATCCCGACTCCTCTTACCTGCAGCAGGGCTCGTCCAAATCCAATAACGGAAGCGCCGACACCGAGGGCAACAGCGCCTACGAGGAGACCGAATCGGACTTCCAGCCCGATCTCTTCGCCTTCAGCTCGGAAGCGCTTAGCATTCTCGGCGTTGAGATGAGCGGCTACGAGATAGGTATTACCATAGGCATACCCGTCTTCGGCGTGGACAACGGCGGCGGCTCCGGCTCCGCGGCCAACACCTTCGACGATGTCGGAGAGAGCTGGGGCAGGGCAAAGAAATTTGTCAACGGCATAATGGATTCCGTGAAATCTCCGGGTTTTACGGCGAACGGAAAACCATGGCCCGCCCAAAAGTACACCGCTAAAGAGAGGGTCCAAAACGCTTTCAGCGGCCTTGCCGGAGACGACTTTCAGCCCGGAAACCTCACTTCAAAGTCCGTAGAATTCGGAGTCAGCGTACAGGCCGCCATAATATTGAAGTACAATCATCTGGACAACCGCTATGTCTTCCATCAGGCAAGCCTCGGAGCGAACATATCGTTCGAGTTCCGCCTGCAGCATCGTTTCAGCCCGGCGCCTGTATTCTACGTTTACGTTCAGGTCAGCGCCGGCGCATACATTTCCACCGGTCTTACGCGAGACAAAAAACCCGTGTTAGGATCGACCGACCTCGACGGAATCCCCGGTTCGAGCAAGGCTCTTACGCTTTACGAGCGCGGTTCCGGCACCGACACCAAACCCGAAAGCTACAGCTTCCTGCTTCCTTATAAGGCATTTGAGATTACGTTCTCCGGTAAGCTTCTGATAGAATATTACAGTTTTATGGACAAGGACGGGGACGGCGTATTCGACGGCTGGACCGAGCTCGGCACCAAGGCCAGCGGCTTTAAGGGAGGCTTTATAAGCTCGGACGGAAGCGAGGCCCGAGAAGTCATTGCCGCCGAGCAGGACAAATTCGAGCTCGACGAGCCGGTAATTGTTGTGCTCACCGCCTTAGGCGACGATGAGGCCGTAAAGGGAGAAATCAGCGAAATATACAGCATCTACACCATAGAAGATGTAAAGGACCGCTTCCACTGGAACGGCTTCCAGTTCGATATCGAGGCGGGCATAGAGCTCGGCTTCGGAGCGGGCGTAGAGGTGGCCAAGGTTGAAATCTTCTTCCACGCCAACATCGGAGTAGCCTTCAGCCTCGGTTACGACTATACAAATGATAAGTACGGATGCAGTTTCGACGGTTTCGAACTCACTCTCGGCATAGGCTTCAGGGTGGTCTTCCTCTTCTTCAACTACGAGCAGGACCTCATATCCTACAACCTGCAATACGACAGCGGGAGCGATACATGGAGCCACAGCTGGTCGGCCCTCGGAGACAAGTTCGGAGGCAATATCGGAGACCTCAGCGCGGAGGTGGATCTCGACGGCAACGGTACGATAGACTGTAAGATCAAGCCGCCCGAGAGGCTGCGCTCCAAAACCTACAGCAACGGCCTCTTTGCGGAAGATTCCGAGCTGGAAGACCTCGCCTACGAGACCCACGCTAAAGACTTCATGGTCTCCGGCTACGGCACTTCCTCGAACGCTTTTAAGCTGCAGGGAGATGTCGGGACGGGCTACGAATACAAGGTCGTTACCGTCGGCAGCGATAACTACGTTGTGGTGACGGGAAGCCGCGACAGCGCCGACACGGTGGACGGCACACAGCTCATGCTCTACAGGCTGCGCGAAGAAGACAATAAGTACGGCTTCGTCAGCCCGATAGCGGGAAATACCACGGATGCGGGCGTCGCCGTAGACGGCGACGGAACGGGCGACCTCGACTTCAGCGTATGGGCCGAGGGCGACATTATTCACGTGGCCTGGGTCAGCTATGACTCCGTGTACGCGGATCCCGCGGAGCCTAATCCTGTTTACTCCAGCGGAGGAACGGAAATGACTGCCGCGAACTTCGCAACCATTGCCCCCCCGCAGAGCGGAGCGATATACAGCGTCACTACCGGCGGTGCCATAATTGCCACCGGCGGCGCCATAACGATTACCAGCGGCGGCGCCATAGTCTGCGACGGCGTGGAAATGACCTACTACAATTATGATAAGGATTTCCCGGAGCCGGATGTTTCACTTGATAATGGTCCGCAAGCCAAGCAGATTTACGACGACTGGCAGCTCTACTTCGCGTCCTACGCTTACTTCGAGTTCGACACGACGGACAATCAGCAAAAGCTCTTCAGAGCGGCCGCCAATACCGTGCTCAAGCATGCCATATTCGACACAAAGGATAGCAATGCCACCGGCTTTAAAAACAAGACGGTGGTGTCGGCCTGCAACGGACGCTACGATTTTCTGCCGGACAGCGCCGCGGGAGCGCTCATATACGCGCAGAGCGTGCCTTTCAGCAAGAACGCGCTGAATGCCAGGCTCGCCGCGTACGAAAGCTACATAAACGCGCTCACTATGCCGGGCACTGATACTGTTGTCGGCGGAATGAGCGGTACCAACGCAGACTACGTAGCCGCAACAAAGGCATATCGCATGGCCTATCAGAGGGCTATGCTCAACATCTACGGCGGCAACAGCAAGCTGACGGTGGCCAGTTCCGACGGCACGCCTCTGACAAACAACGAGATGTATGTCAGCAAGCATCAGGCGGGCGATTTCGGCGAGGCCGACAGGACTTCCGAGATACTCACCAACATAGAGATGACCGGGATAGGCACATATTACTATCTGGCATATATAACTCAGGAGAGCTATATCGATAATAGCCTTGCCTCCGCGGACATCTGCACCATATCAAGGCTCTATCTGCGTCGCTTCAGCATAAATAATTCGAACGAGGTTGAATGGAGCGATCCCTATCTGCTGCGCAGCGTGGTGAACTACGAAAACACCGGCGACAAGGACGGCGTTTATATCGGAGGCCAGAAGCGGAACTATGTGGATGCCTATATAGGCAACCTCAGATTCCTCAACGGAAAACTCGGCGACTCGCTGCCCGTAAATGATGAGGATTTCTCGCCCTTTGATGTGAATCCCGAGGAATTCCTCGTCTTCGAGATGAACGGAGACAGCTATGTGATACGCGAGGCCAGCCTTGAGAAAATCATATCGCAAGGCAAAGGAACCATAAACAGCTTCTTTACGGCCAAACAGATTTACGGAGACGCCGCCGCGAAAGAAAACCTCAGTTCCGGAAAGAACGAGGTCGTAATAACTACGGACGCCGACGGCAATATCGCGGCGGTCTATACGGCCAGCGTTCCCAACAGCATGAACAACGCGATCTACGTCTCCTATTGGGATCCCGGTATAGGCGCCTGGGG
>DAONZO010000006.1:0-14384 GCA_035406945.1 Bacillota bacterium
GGCGCGTCCGACCTCGTAAAGTCGAGCATTGCGGTGTTTTTCACATATTTTATTAATATGCTTCCCGCAATGCTCTTGATGCTTTTCTTCGATAAGACATTGCTGTTGAACGACAGAAGCGACATAGTTTATTACGCGGTTTCCTTAGGGATTATATTTGCGGTCTATATATTTTTGAGCATAGAGTACAATGCTCTGTATACCGCGACATACAGGGAAAGCGAAAATTTAAGGATCGATATCGCAAGAGATCTCAGCGACCTGCCGCTCTCCTATTTTTCAAAGCACGACTTAACGGACCTTGCGCAGACTATCATGTCCGATGTCGCTATATTGGAACATGCCCTGTCTCACGCCATCGCGAAAATCATCGGCTTTGCCGGATTTTTTGTCATCATTTCAGTCATGCTCCTTGTGAACAATGTCAAGCTCGGCCTCTGCGTTATTTCTCCTATCGTGCTTTATTTTGCGCTTATTCTGATTTCAAAAAAGGTTCAAACGAGAAGTTTTCACAAATATTATAAAAAGCGCAGACAAAACTCCGACAGCTTCCAGGAGGCGATAGAGCTTCAGATGGAAATACAGAGCTTCGGAATGAGCGAAGACGTAAAGAAAAAGCTGTACGGGGAGGTTGAAGAGGGAGAAAAAATTCACATCGCTTCCGAATTTGTGGCCGCGACCATCATAAGCCTGGCCGGATTAATCCTATATCTTACTCACATTCTGGTGATTGCGGCGGGTACGGCGCTTCTTGCCAGGGGGGAAGTGAACATCCTGTATTTTCTGGGATATTTGCTCGCCGGAATCAAGATTAAGGAGGGTGCCGAGGCAAACGCCATGAACATGGCCGAGCTGTTTTTCCTGGATTCTTCGGTCAAGAGGATAAATGAGATGAGAAGTACCGCAAGACAAACAGGTGAAGATAAGGAACTGAGCGGATTTGACATTGAGCTTAAAAACGTATCTTTCTCCTACGACGATAATACGGAGGTACTCAAGGATGTAAGCTTCGTGGCAAAGCAGAACGAGGTTACGGCGCTCGTGGGAAAAAGCGGTTCCGGCAAGACGAGCATTTTAAGGCTCGTTTCAAGACTATACGATGCTACGGGCGGTGAAATATTAATTTCAAACGAGAATATCAGGAACATATCCACAAGGACGCTCTTCGACAAGGTGTCAATAGTATTTCAGGATGTGACGCTTTTCAATACATCCGTCATGGAAAACATAAAGATAGGAAGGCCGGATGCGGGCGACGAAGAGGTGAAAAAGGCCGCAAGGCTTGCAAATTGCGAAGAATTTATCGAAAAGCTTGAAAACGGATACGATACACTAATCGGAGAAAACGGAGCAAACCTGTCGGGCGGAGAGAGGCAGAGGCTGTCCATAGCGAGGGCATTCTTAAAAGATGCGCCCATCATTATTCTGGATGAAATCGCAGCCTCTTTGGACGTAGATAACGAGAAAAAGATTCAGGAAAGCTTGAACAGGCTTACAAAAAACAAAACCGTCCTGATTATATCCCACAGGCTTAAATCGATTCGAAATGTGGACAAGATTGTCGTAATCGACGAAGGCAGGGTCGAATCCGAAGGAAAACACGAGGACTTAATAGAAAAGTCCAAGGTATACAGAGATTTAATCGAAAAAACCGCCCTGGCCGAGAGCTTTGTGTATTAGTGCAGGAATGCATGCCAAATATAAGAAAAGGAGACATACGTCATCCGGGAGCTAAAGTGAGCTTACTTCGATCTAAAGGAGCAAGAACTTATATGTCATTAGAGAAAATACGCATAGAAAAGGACAGCGTTCAGGAAACGCTTATAGTTCCTCTATACGGAAGAAAAATGTGTTCGGAAAAATTTCCCGAACTTTATACGGATGTTTTTGCAAAGCGATTGTGCGATAGGCTGGACTACGATTTTTCGGAGCTGGAGAAAAAGAGAAATTCATTTTTATATGAATTCGGCGCTCTTGAAGCCGCGATGCGCCAGCTCGATATTATGTGGGAGATTAAGGAATATTTAAAAAAACATCCCGGGGCAAGCATTGTGAATCTCGGCTGCGGCTTGGATGAAACGGGGAAAGCATGCGATAACGGAATTTGTCAGATTGTAAATGTCGATCTTCCGGACATTATATCGGTTCGCAAAAAACTTATTATAGAGTACGACAGAGAAAAGAATGTCGCATGCGATTTAAGGGATTACTCGTGGATGAGCGAGGTCGACGCCTCCAAAGGAGTTGTTTTCTTCGCTGCGGGAGTATTTCATTATTTAAAGACGAACGAAGTTAAATCCTTGGTGTTAGAGCTTTCCAAAAGATTTCCGGGAGGATGTCTGGTATTCGATACTGTGAATAAGCTCGGCTTGAAGATGATGTTAAAGGTCTTAAAGAATGTTGGCATTAGGGACGTAGAGGGTCTGTTTTACGTAAATAATGCCAAGCGGGAGCTGAACTGGTCAAGGGAAGTCAAGCTTTCCTCAAAAGACTATATGCTGGGCTATTACGATATGAAAAGCCCCGGTATTCGTTTTTCGCATCGCCTGCTTGCAAGGATGGCAGACAAAGTGATGAATATGTCGGTTCACAGAATGGACTTTGCAGAGAGCTAAGAAATGAAATACGACGAATATGCAGACCTTATAAACAGGCTTTAGTCGACAATGATACATTTTACTACATTTTGAGAGGGGAAATATGGGCTTGGAAAAAGAAAACGAAAACCTCATCGCAAATCGGAAGGATAGAATCCGAAGCGCCTATAGGCTTATCGGAAAGAACAGCTTTTATGACGGAATAATAACCGCCTCTACGTTTTTAGGCAAGCTCCTCGCTCGTCTGGTATGGGACATGAATGCGGAAGAAATTGCGGAGTATCAGGCGCGAGCGATGTCCGACGTTCCGGAAAGCTTTTCGGGGCGGCTCCTGGAGGTCCCCGTGGGAACCGGCGTGCTTACAATGCCGCTTTTTCAGAGCCTTCCCGATGCCGAAATAGTATGCGTGGATTATTCCCGTGAGATGATTGCCACAGCCGTGGACAGAGCGGCGCGCATGGGGCTTGCGAATGTCACCTTTAGACAGGGGGACGTAGGAGCGCTGCCTTTTGAGGAAAGCAGCTTCGACATAGTGCTCTCCCTCAACGGTTTTCATGTATTTCCCGACAAAGATGCGGCATATGGGGAGACTTTTCGCGTTTTGAAAAGCGGAGGAATTTTCTGCGGCTGCGTCTACGTGTCGGGTTGTTGTAAGCGAACGGACTTTTTTATTCGCAACTTTTATCAAGTCCTTCAATTATTCACGCCACCCCACGAAACGATGGAAAGCTTGAGCTCGCGGCTCAGGAGCATGTACGAAGAAGTAGAACTTAGCCATGTCAAGGGAGTCGCATGCTTTTTATGCAGAAAAAAATGAAAGACGGCTTGGCAAACAAATGGTCTGTAGAAGCTGAGGTAACATAATGCGCTATATATTGCAGCTTATCTATTATTGCATCACATTTTCTCTGGTATGCGTGCTGGTGAGAGGGCGCAAGCCTATTAATATTTTATGCTTTCATCCCAAGGAGTCGCAGGAGCGCGCCTTTGAACTGGGTCTGACGGACAAAAAAACAATGATATTCAAAAGAAATGTAATTTTGCTGATCATGGCCTTGGTGATGACGTTAAACCTGTATTTTATAATTCGTATCTGGAATAAAGCGGAGGATTTTAAGACGGTTTTCTATCAGGCCTTATTTTTCTTACAGCTTTGGAATGTCTACGATGGAATTATCATGGATAAATTATGGGCGGAGGTAAATGATTTTTGGATGATTCCGGAGCTTAAAGACATGTGGGCAATTCCGGACTGGCTTGCCGTTTTCAAAAAAAGATTGCCGTACATACCGCTTTTGTTGCTTTTTGCCTTCATTGCGGCCCGGCTGTTCCCGCTGTTTTGATGAGAGCGCAGCTTGGGACTTTGTACGCATCTACGATTATTATAATTTAAATATTAGGTATACTGTAACAAGCGGGGCCTTGGACAGGAGTGTTTTCGACGAGAGAGGATAAGGCAAACCTTCACAAGACACTATACGCCGCCGCTTGTTTTTTGTATACTGATAGGAGCACAGATATAGCGCCAAGTCGGAATTTACGGAGAAAACCATGAAGCTCATACATCTTTCGGATCTTCATTTGGGAAAACGCGTAAACGAGTTTTCCATGTTGGAGGATCAAAAATACATACTGGCCGAGATAATGCGGCTGATAGAAGGCGAGCGGCCGGACGCGGTCATCATAGCCGGCGACGTTTACGACAAGCCCTTCCCGCCCATAGAGGCCGTGGAGCTCTTCGACGACTTCCTTGTACGCCTTTCCAACGGAGGCTTTAAGGTGTTTATAATAAGCGGAAATCACGATTCCGCGGAGCGCCTGGCCTTCGGGAACCGTCTGATAGCCCTGAGCGGCATTCACATTGCCCCCGCCTACGACGGAAAAGTTGAGCCTTTTGAACTCGAAGACGAATACGGAAAGCTCAACATATACATGCTTCCGTTTATCAAGCCCGTAGATGTAAGGCGTTTTTATCCGGAGGAGGAAATACTCTCCTATACGGACGCCATGCGCGTTGCGATAAAAAACATGAGGGTAGATCCAAGCGTTCGCAACATTCTCGTCACCCATCAGTTCGTAACCGGGGCGACCCGTTCGGACTCCGAAGACATATCGGTCGGCGGAGCGGACAACGTCGACGCTTCGGTCTTCGAGGACTTCGACTACGTCGCGCTCGGCCATCTCCACCGCCCTCAGAACGTGGGCTCCGAAAGGCTCAGATACTGCGGCACGCCGCTTAAGTATTCTTTTTCCGAGGTCGATCACGACAAATCCCTCAGCGTAATCGAGCTTGGCGAAAAGGCTTCTTTGAATGTCAGAACCCTTCCTTTGCTGCCGCTTCGCGGTATGTCGCACATAAAGGGGAGCTACGACGAGTTGACCCTCAGGACTTTCTACGAGGGCAGCTCTTATACGGACGACTATATGCATATAACTCTTACGGACGAGGAGGACATACCGGACGCGGTTGCGAGGCTTCGCGTCATTTACCGCAAGCTGATGAAGATCGATTACGACAACCGCCGCACGCGAGGAAGCGCCGGGATATCCGCGGCTTCCGATGCGGAGGACAAATCGCCGCTCGAACTGTTTCAGGAACTATACGAGATGCAGAACGCTTCTCCGATGAGCGAGCAGCAGGCCGCGTTTGCAGGCAATTTGATAGAAAGTATATGGAGTGATGAACAATGAGACCTCTTAAGCTTACGATGTCGGCCTTCGGGCCTTACGCCGCTCAGACGGTGCTGGAACTTGAAAAGTTCGGGAAAAGCGGTCTTTATCTTATAAGCGGCGATACCGGCGCAGGCAAGACCACCATATTCGACGCCATAAGCTACGCGCTTTTCGGCGAGGCGAGCGGAAACGAAAGGAACGCCGACATGCTGCGCTCCAAATACGCCGCGCCCGATGCGGAAACTTTTGTGGAGATGAGTTTTGAGTATGCCGGAAAAGAATACCGCATAAGGCGGAATCCGGAATATATCCGAAAAAAGGCTTCCGGCAAGGGGTATAAGACGGAAAAGGCCTATGCCGAACTGCATTATCCGGACGGCCGCGTCGTTTCAAAACTCAGGGATGTAAACAAGGCCGTGGTGGAGCTTTTAGGCATAGACCGCAGCCAGTTTGCGCAGATAGCCATGATAGCCCAGGGAGACTTTCTTAAGCTGATTACGGCTTCCACCGACGACAGGAAGAGGATATTTCAGAAGATTTTCCGTACGGAGCCCTATTTTACGCTTCAGGAAAAGCTCAAAGCCGAAGCCGCCCTTGTAGGCAGCGAGTACGAAAAGCTGAATGACAGCATAAAGCAATACATAAGCGGCGCGGGGATAGATGACGCGCTGTCGGACGAGTTTGAGAAAGCCCTGTCGGGGCAGCTCACTACAGATGAAGTGCTGAGCCTCATTTCCCGTCAGATAGCCGAAGACGAGAAATTGCTTCGCGAAAATCAGACGGCACTGGAACAGACGGAAAAAGAATTGCTCGGAATAGCGGGGCTTCTGGCTGTAGATGAAGAGCGCCGCAGAGCGGAGGAATCGCTCAAAGAGCTGAAAGAAAGGCAGGCGGAGCAGAAGGCTTCACAAAAAGAGCTCAGGACGATACGCGAAGAAAAAGAAGCCGGACGGCCGGAAGTAAAGGAAATAGAAGGCAGGATGGCCGCCATTGAAGCGCGGCTTTCGGACTATGCCGAGCTGGACGAGAAAAGGTCCGAAGCGGAGACCTACGCGAAGGCGGCGGAAGCAACGGAACAGGCATTAGAAAACGATAAGCTGAAGTATTCGACTCTCAGCCTCGCCCTGGCAGAGAGCGAACGCGAACTGCTCGCCTTGAGTACGGCCGCGGAGGAAAAACTGAAGCTCGACGTGGAAAAAGAGAGTCTCGAAAACGCCGAAAAGTCGCTTTCGAATCTCAAGAACAATCTTGACGAACTGAATGCCTCTTACGCGGAACTGTCCGAGGCGCAGGAGGATTACAGAACAGCGGCGGAGGCGCTGGCAGAACAGAGCCGCGGCTACAACGAAAAATACAGGGCCTATTTAAGCGAGCAGGCCGGAATCATAGCCGAAACCCTAAGACCCGGAGAAGCCTGTCCCGTTTGCGGATCAACCGAGCATCCGCTTGTCGCTAAAAAATCCGAAAAAGCCCCGAACAAGGCGGAACTGGATGCGGCCAGAGAGCGCTACGAAGAGGCGGACAGGAAGGCTTCGACCGCGAGCACAAAAGCTTCCGCTATAGCGGCGGGCGCGGAAACCAGGAAATCCGCTTTACTGCGAAGCACAAAAGAAGTCCTCGGTTCGGAGGAGGATTTGGATGCCATTGCCGCACTTATCTCTTCGAAACTCGCGAAGCTGCGGGAGTCAAAGGATGTTCTTTCGGATAGGCTGGAAAGCGCGGAGAAAAATATTGAACGCAGGCGGGAGCTTGACGAAGCCCTGCCTGAAAGCCGAGCGGAAGCCGAGGCGCTTAAGGCCGGGCTTGCGGAGCTCGAAAAGAGGCTGTTGGTGCAATTACAGGAAAAAGACTACGCGGAAAAGAGCATATCGATCCTGTCCGCGAAGCTGCAGTTCGGTTCCGCCAAAGAGGCCTCTTCCGCGATAGCCGGGCTCGAAAAGGAGAAAACGGAACTCGAAAACGATATAAAGGAGGCTGCGGAACAGCACATTCTATGCGAGAAAAAACTCGCCGAGATATCGGCGGCCATCGCGGAGACGGAAAAGAGTCTGGCAGGCAAAGAGGCGATTGACCTGGGCGCCATGCTCGAGGACAGGGAAATACTTGCGGAGAAAAAGGCATCTTTGGATGAATTGCTGCGCACCGTATCGGCGAGGCTCGGCACCAACAGGACCATAGTCGAGAAGATATCCGAGAGGCTCAGGCAGCTTTCAGCAAGCGAAGAGAAACTGAAATGGATGCGCGCCCTGTCGGCGACGGCGAACGGCACGGTTTCCGGGAAAGAAAAGATAATGCTCGAAACTTACGTCCAGATGCGCTACTTCGACCGCATTATAGAAAGGGCGAATACGAGGTTCATGCTCATGTCGTCCGGTCAGTACGAGTTCAGGCGCCGCAGCGAAGCCTCGGATAAGCGTAGTCAAAGCGGCCTTGAGCTGGATGTGATAGACCACTACAACGGAACGCAGCGCAGCGTTAAATCCCTGTCCGGCGGAGAGTCGTTCAAGGCCTCGCTTTCTTTGGCTCTCGGTCTCTCCGACGAGATACAGTCGTCGGCGGGAGGAATACGGCTCGACACCATGTTTGTGGACGAGGGTTTCGGAACTCTGAGCGAAGAACACCTCAATCAGGCCATGAAGGCCCTTGCGGACATAGGCGAGGGGAACAGGCTTGTGGGGATAATCTCGCATGTGCCGGAACTTAAGGATCGCATAGACAGGCATGTGCTCGTAACGAAGGATATTTCCGGCGGCAGCAGGGTGGAGATACTAATGTGACAGAGTCACGGTTCTTTCTTTTGAATATGCTAATATATGTTCGAAAGGAGGACGACAGATATGAGAGTAAGATTGTCGGATGAATTGAAGGAGTACATGAGGGAGCAGGGTGTTGACGACATCATGGTCGATTACACCAATTGCGCGTCCTGAGCGGGAGTCTATAAGGCTATATCGGCAAGGCTTGTCGAAAGAAACAGCTCCGTGGACGAGAGACGCTTTTATGCTGTAGAATCCGAGCTGGGCTCGGTATATCTCCCTCGTATGGGCTTGCGCTATGGGGAAGAATTGAGGTTCTCTCTCAGTCGAGTATTGTGGCTAAAGCGCATAATAGTCGAAGGCGCGTACTAAAAAGTAAAAATTGATAATAGCAAGGCGGATACGGCTCGGATTTTTCCGGGCCGTATCTTCTTGTTTTACCCAAACGTCATGTGCATATACCCTAACGGCGACACTACTGCATTTTAAAAGAATGATTTGTAAAATAGTGGCGAAAGAGGAGGAGTATATGTTGGACCCCGGCATTATAGGCAAGAGATTGAAAACGATCCGCGAACGGCGCGGTAAGACGCAAAAAGACGTAGCGCGAGATCTCAATATAAAGGCTAATACTTATTCGAATTACGAGAGCGGCCGCCGTTATCCGCGCGCGGATTTTCTTATGGAGCTGTGCCGTTACTTCGACGTGGAGCCTAACTACATATACGGCATAAGCCCCATCCCGTTTTCTTTCGATTATAGCAAAAGCTCCGAAGAGGCCGAGCTCGAGCGCAGAGGCGTCGAAGAAGCGATGGAAACGCTTGGACGCTATATCGGAAAAACCTTCAGGTAGTCCGGCTATTCGATTTTCGTAATAAGCAGTCTTTTTGTTGTACTGCAAATACGCGTCGAGCCTGGCCGTCCGCGGTGCAGGCTGCTTTTTTTGAACTTTTTATCTGAAACTGTCCACAAAGGCGTCCATGCGCAGCTTCTTATCCTTGAGCAGATCCTCCGCGGCCTCGCGGTTTTCCGCGTGCATGCAGTAATAGATTTTTATCTTCGGCTCGGTGCCGGAAGGACGTATGGCAAGCCAGGAGCCGTCTTCAAAGAAGTATTTGAGAACATCCGACGGAGGAAGCCCGTCTATGCCGGCCTCGTAGTCCTTAATCTCGACTATTCCGGGCATTAGATCCTTGCCCATGCGGCGCAGCTTATCGTTCATGGCGCTTATCTTCTCCGCGCCCTCCTTGCCGTGGAAATAATAGTTGGACTGCGTGTCTAAATAATAGCCGGTCTTGGCGTAGAGCTCCTTAAGCACATCGCAGAGGGTTTTGCCGAGGGATGCATAGTAGGCCGTCATTTCCGCAATCAGCATGGCGGACAGTATGCCGTCCTTGTCGCGGGCGTAGGAGCCTACAAGATAGCCGTAGCTCTCCTCGTAGCCCATAAAGGGAACAGCCTCCCCGTTTGCTGCGTATTCGTTCATTCTGCCGCATATATGCTTAAAGCCCGTCAGCACCAAATCGGTTTTAACGCCGTGAAGCGCTGCCGCGGCCCTTCCGAACTCGCTGGTTACTATGGTCGTTATAAGCCGTGTCTTAGGCGTTATCCTTTCCGCGCGGCGGGTCAGGACGTAATCCACAAGCAAGGCTCCGACCTGGTTTCCGCTGATCAGGCGGAAGTCCTCGCCGTCGCGCACCGCGATGCCTATCCTGTCGCTGTCGGGGTCAGTGGCGAGCACGAGCTCCGCGGACTCCGCCCTCGCCTGTGCCAGGGCCATCTCAAGCGCGCTCTTTTCCTCCGGGTTTGGAGATGTGACGGTGGGGAAATTCCCGTCGGGTACGCACTGAGCTTCTACGACGCTTACCGAAGAATAAGCCTGCCGGCGCAGCACCTCTCTTACGGGGTAGTTTCCGCAGCCGTGCAGCGGAGTGTAAACTATCTTAAGCGCGGCTTTTGCGGCGGGGTCGGTCTCGTGAGCCTGCTCCTGCACCGCTTCAAGATATTTTTCAACGATGTCGTTTCCTAAAATATGAAGCAGACCTTTGTTCAGGGCCTCGGACTTGTCCATGAGGCGCGTGGATGTCATTTCCGTTGCGTCCACGCATCTTATTACAGCGTCGGCGTCCGCCACTCCAAGCTGGCAGCCCGTCTCGTCGTAGGCCTTGTAGCCGTTGTATTCCTTGGGGTTGTGGCTTGCGGTAATAACCACGCCTCCGACGCAGCCGAGTTCTCTTACCGTAAAGGAGAGAAGCGGTGTTGAGGAAAGCTCGTCGAATAAATAAGCGGGTATTCCCATGGCGCACATGGTAAGAGCCGTTTCCTCGGCAAATTCGGCAGAAAAGTTGCGGCTGTCGCGGGCTATGGCGACCCCGCGTTTTTTCGCGTCTTCCCCGAATTTATCCAGCAGAAAGCGGGCAAAACCCGTGCTTGCCCTGCGTACGGTGTAACGGTTCATCCTGTTGCTTCCGGCGCCTATTATCCCCCTCAAGCCTCCGGTTCCGAAAGAAAGGTCGCGGTAGAAGCGCTCCTCTATCTCTTTTTCGTCGCTTATGGCGGCAAGTTCGGCTCGCGTCTGCTCGTCGAAAAAGCTGTCGTTCTTCCAAAACTCATAAATATCGCGGTAGTTTCTCATCTTGACCTCCTAAAACCAGTGTTCGGCGGCATAATCCATCATTTCTTCCTGAAGCAGTCTTACTCCGGTAAAGCCGTTTTTATCGCAGTAATATCTGTAAAGCTTGCCCTCGCGAAGCTCGGCCAAATCGTTAGCCATTATTATGTCCATATCGTTCTTTCTGCAAAGCTTGGCCGCGACTTCGTAGAGATACTCGCGCTCTACGTTTTCCAGCAGCTTGCTGCCTACCAGCAGGGCGTTCGGAAACCACTCGCGCAGATTCGCGATAATCTTGGTGGTGAGGGTGAGCTTGACCGTAAGATTGGGCTCGTAGCTGCTTATCTTGGTGTCGTCGTTGATTTTGCACTCGGGATCCGTTAGCGTTTCGAGTATGATTTCTTTGAGCCGCTCGGGATTCCGGGCAAGTGCGGCGTGCGAAGCCTTCAGTTTTTCGGCTATTTCAGCAGCCATATCTTCCATTCTGAAGCTGAAGTCGGAGCGGTAATCGCCCACGGCCGCCGAGTGTATTACAACGTCGTACTTAAGTCCGCTTTCGGCTTCGTCTTGCAGGGCATGGTACATGTCCATGCAGCTGTCTATGGGAACGACTTTTACTTTTTCGTTATTATCGAGGCCGCAGGCGACAAATTTCGCGCTGCGCACCACGCTCTTGTGGAACACGAGAGTCGGCTCGCAACCCGCGTCGAGCGCCGCTTTGGCGAAATCGCAGGAAAGGCTGCCGGTGCTCATGTTGGTTATGGTCATAACCTCGTCTATGGCCTCGTTTGTGGGGCCTCCCGTTATGAGTATTCGTTTCATTCCTTGCTCCCGATAAAAAAATGTTATAATAAGTCTACCATTAAATATAACATATTTCAGGGCCCATGTCATTTCTTCGTTCGCGGCAAAAACGATACGCCGCGACGTAATTTGCGGCCCGCGGGAGGCATGTATGAAGATAGTAGCGGCAACGCAAAACAGCCACAAGATAGCCGAAATAAGCGAGATTACCAAGGATTTCGGGATGGAGCTGATCTCCATGGCGGACGCCGGCCTGGCCGGCTTCGATATAGACGAAACGGGGAGCAGTTTTGAGGAAAATTCCCTGCTCAAGGCCGAGGCTGTGTGTCGCCTTAGCGGGGAAGCCGCGATAGCCGACGACAGCGGACTTTGTGTAGATGCTCTTGACGGAGCTCCGGGCATATATTCCGCCCGCTTTGCCGGAGAACACGGCGACGACGCGGCAAACAGGGCTAAGCTGCTGACTCTTCTAAAGGGAGTGCCGAAAGAAGAGAGAACGGCGCGCTTTGTCTGCGCAATTACGCTGCTGTATCCGGACGGCAGAAAGCTTGTGGCAAGCGGCTGCTGCGAAGGCCATATAGCTTTTGAAGAAAGAGGCGAGGGAGGCTTCGGCTACGACGGCATATTTGTCCCCGAGGGTGGCGACAGAAGCTTTGGCGAGTATTCCGCCGAAGAAAAAAACGCGGTCAGCCACAGGCATAACGCCCTCGTAAGGCTTCGCGCGTTGCTTGGCGGCGAAAAATGACCTATTCCACCAGCCCGTATTTGAGCTTCACCCGCTCCAGCTTCTCCAGCATTGGTTCGGCCGCTAATATGAGAAAGCTTACGGTCGCCACGGCGTGTATGAGATCCACGGGAAAGCCGGTGACGTAATAGGCGATCAGCAGTTCCTTGTTTATGGTATGAGCCCACATCAGCGCGGCGGCGGGGTTCATTATTCCTCCGTAAACGAGCACTGCGCATATCGCGCCGAAGGCGCAGAGCGAACCCAGGCTGCGGCGCAGCAGTCCCTTGCGAAAGAGGACTCCCGCTAAAAAGCCTATTATCCCCATGGCGAACATCTGCCACGGGGTCCACGGCCCCTGGCCGAAGAATATATTTGAAACGAGCATGGTCATCGCGCCTACCATAAAGCCCGTTTCCCCGCCGAAGGCCACGCCGGATATTATGACCAGAGCCATTACCGGCTTAAAGTTCGGAAGCATGAAAAACGCCCCTCTTCCGGCCACCCCTATAGCGCAGAGAACGGCTATTATTACAAGTTCCCGCGCCTTGGGCCTGCGACCTTCGAATACGAGGGCAAAGGGCAGCATTGTTTCGAATAGTATCAGCAGGGCTATGAAATAGTATTTTCTGCTTCCGAGGTAGTAGACCCCTATGAATATCGTAAGGGGTATAAGAAGCAGTATCATTGCGGCCGCCGCTATCGTACGCTTCGGCAGTTTGCGCTTTTCCTTAGGCATCTGTATAGGGTAGACGGGCGCCTCGGATTTTCGTCCGAGAGCAATGGCGAGGATTATAAGTCCGGCGCTTACTATGTAGAACCACTTCATTTCTCCGAGGCTTACGTGCAGACCGTCGCTGTTTACAAGCTTGCTGAGGTCGCTTATACCAACGGTTTTCGCGAAGGCTACGAGTACGGCCGCGCCGCAGATTATCGCTATCAGCTTGCGCCACCAAGGCAGGGGCGCGGGCTTTTTGCTTTCGGTAGAATGGCGAATAGGGGCGCCGGCGTCGTCATCGTCATCGCCGAAGTCGTCTATTATCGGTTCCTCCGGAAGCGTTCCCCCGCAGGCCGTTATTATGTCGCCTGCCGTTACCGCCTCGGGTAGCAGATGTCTTGCCATGCGGTTGGCGGCGGTGGTGTAGAAGCTGTTTCCGGAGAAAAACTCGCGGGGTCTTCCCTCGGTCACGACGTTTCCGTCGAAGAAGAGGGCGCAGCGGTCGGCGTATCTGGCGCAGAATTCCACGTCGTGGCTCACCATCAATACTGTTATTCCCCTGCGCTGCAGGCTTCTTACTATTCCGGCCAATATCTGCTTAAACTCCGCGTCGAGGCCCTTGGTGGGCTCGTCCATAAGGAGTATTTCGGGCTCCAGCAGCAGCACTTTGGCAAGCGCAACCCTCTGCTGTTCTCCGCCGGACAGGTCGTAGGGGTGTCTGTCCAAAAGCTCCCCGAGTCTGCAGAGCGAAACGACTTTGTCGAATCTTCGGGCGCTTTCCTTTTTGTCTACCGCCCGCCCTTTGAGCATCTCCGCCAAATCCTCTCTTACGCTTTTCTTGACAAAGAGGGTCTGGGGATTTTGAGGCAGCAGAACGGTGCTTCCGTTCACTTGAAGCTTTCCTCTGTACGGTTTGTTGAGGCCCGCTATGACGGAGAGCATGGTGGTCTTGCCTGTTCCGTTGCCTCCCAAAACAGCGACGAACTCTCCCCTGTTTACGCTGAAACTGAGGTCCTTCAATACATCGTGCCGGTCTTTTTCGTACTTGAACCAGACCTCGGAAAAGCCTATAAGCTTTTCGCCGGAGTTTTCTTTTACGTCTTCTTGCGGAACTTTTCCGAGCGCGGATTTTTCGGCCTGCCTGTCGAGCCAGTCTCTGCCGTCGCGCACGGTAATGGGGCAGGGGGCATCGTTTTCCACCGCGGCCCAGACTCTCATGGGCGTGGGCATGGCGAGAAACATCGGACTTTCGGAGCTTTTCAGCGCTTCGCCCAACTGAGCGGGACTCCCTTCGGCGATTATTGAGCCTTTCTCCATGCACAGAACCCTGTCGGACATGGGAAGCACGTCTTCGAGGCGATGTTCGGTTATTATGACCGTCGTGCCGAGTTCGCGGTTTATTCTGCCGATGGTGGCGAGAAAGTCGCTCGCCGCTATGGGGTCGAGCTGACTCGTCGGCTCGTCTAATATGAGTACGCTCGGCTGCATGGTCATTATCGAT
>DAONZO010000007.1:0-14030 GCA_035406945.1 Bacillota bacterium
CTCAACAAAGCGGCGCTCTATAAGTCCGTCGTAGCTTGTCGTAAGTTCGGGAGCGAGGCCGCTGCCCTGAAGCTTTTCGTATATTCTGCTTTCCCTGGAATAATCGAGATGAGATGCAAAATGCTTGCGCACCAGCCCGTCTCTTTTCTCTATGCGGTTGCGCCCGGCCATTTTTAATCGACCTTCCTGAGCGTTTTATCCACTATCTTGACTATAATAGTCGCGAGTTCCCCTCTGGAGACTTCTCGTTCGGGACCGAAGCTGTTGTCGGTATAGCCGCTGACTATTCCGGACTCGTACATTTTAAGTATAGAGGAGATGTAAGGCGTATCTGAAGTGATGTCCTTTATGTAGCTTGCGGCGGCAATCCTCGGATAGGCCGTGTCGGGAAGGGCGTTTCCGAGTATATAGGCTATTTCCGCGCGCGTAGCCTTGCGGTTGTAGTCCGAGAAATCATCCTCTTTTATTATCCCCTTGTTTATGGCATAGCTTACGAAGATGCTGTACCAAAGGGTGCCGGGTGTGAAATCGCCGCTGCCGCCGTAGTAAATATCGTTCATTTTTGCGGCCACGGCTATGACCTCGGCGAGGCTGACGCTGCCTTCGGGCCTAAAGGTGCGGTCGGGATAGCCGATCATAAGACCGAGTTCGTAAACATCGGTCACATAGGGCATATACCACGATTCGTCGTTTATCAGGTCGAACAGATCTCCCCTGCGATAAGAGTTTTTGCGCACGAAATTATCGAAACTGAAGCTTGCGCCCGAGCTGTCAAGAATGTAGCTGCGGTCTCTGAGAAGCGTGGCAAGTTCCGGCCAGTCGTAGCTGGATACTTTGTCGAGCTTGCCCTCATTAAGGAAGTAGGCTATGGTGGCGTCGTCCAGGATAAGTATAAACGGATAGCCTATGGCTGTCATAAGCACGGAGGAGGGATTTTCCGCATAGGCCGCCTCATAGTTGTCGGTTCCGGTATCCTGCACCGAAAAAGGAATTGTCGCATAGGCGGTGTACAGGCCGGGCCCGTTCAGGAAGTTCATCTGGACGGAGTCCTCGTCGTATACGTACAGGCCTCCGTCGGCGGGAAGGAAGCCGTAGTTGTACCATTCCTTCCACGTGATTATGGTTTCCGAGCCCTTGTACATGTGATATTTGCCGTCGTTTATTATCTCCGCGGTGATGCCGGAGTAATAGCAAAGGCCGTCCCACTTGTCGTCCGGAACATATAGAACGACAACGTCCGTCCTTCCGGAGCCCTCGCTCGTCTTCAGGTCGGCCTCTATCTTGCCGAAGTAATGCGGTATCTTGACCTTCATTCTTAGGCCGTAATTATTGTAGGGATTTACCGAACTGTCGGCATATTCCGTAAGTGTTGCGGTTCGGTAGGAATATGTGACCGACCGTTCGCCTTCTCCCAAGGTTACGCTCGCAAAAACCGTGCCGCAGCACCCGAGCATAAGAGCCAGCGCCAGTATTGCGGAAATAAATCTCTTCATTTCCCCACCTCCTCTAACCGAGATACAGATTGTTGTTGGAATATTCGGGTTCGCTTGTAGCGTCAACGCGGAGATCGTGAAGTATGGCCGCGTCGGAATCGTTAAGTATAGCCGTGCAGTGAGCCTTGCAGCCCGCCAGGTCCTTGAGCTTTTCCACAGCCATCTGGGCTATGGGGTTTACCGCCGCGGATATGGTAAGGGCCGAGAGCACCTCTTCCAGATTCAGAGTGGCTCTCTGTTTGCGCAGCACATCTTTTTTGAGGTTCTGCAATGCCTTGAGTATGTCCGGAGAAATGAGCAGAACATCGTCCGGGATATTGCACAGAGCCTTTATTGCGTTGAGTATAAGGGCCGCGGCCGCAACCATGCGCCTGGAGCTTCTGCCGGTCATTATTCGTCCGTCCGGAAGCTGCATGGCCATGACCACGACGTTTTCGTATTTTGGACAGGTCTCGCGCTTTTTTTCGGCGTAATCCAAAGCGGGTCTCACCACGACGCGGTCTTCTATGGAGGAGCCCACCTCATCCATGAGCAGCTTTGCTCTGTTGAGAGCGTCCTCGTCTATAAGACCTTTTCTGTAATCCACCCTTGCGAGCAGGTAGCGCCTTATGATTTCCTGACGCGAAGCCTCTTTGCAGATTTCGTCGTCCGTTATGCAAAAACCGGCCCTATTGACCCCCATGTCGGTAGGTGACCTGTACTCGGATTCTCCGGTAATCTTCTCTATTATTCTTTTGAGTACAGGAAAGAGCTCGAGGTCTCTGTTGTAATTGACGGCCATTTCGCCGTAGGCGTCGAGGTGGAAGGAGTCTATCATGTTGACGTCCTTAATATCCACGGTGGCCGCTTCGTAGGCTATGTTTACGGGGTGCTTTAAAGGCAGATTCCATATGGGGAAGGTCTCGAACTTCGCGAAACCGGCCTTAAGCCCCCTCTGGTTTTCGTGATAGAGCTGACAAAGGCAGGTGGCGAGTTTACCGCAGCCCGCACCCGGCCCGGTGACAATTATCAGCGGTTTGTTGACTTCGATATAAGGATTTGCGCCGTAGCCTTCTTCGCTCACTATGGTATCGACGTCTGTCGGATAGCCTTTGGTGGCATTGTGGGTGTAGGTTCTTATTCCGCGCCTTTCCAACTTGCTTATAAAGGTGTTGACCGCGGGCTGGTCGACGTAGCGGGTAATTACGACGCTGTTTACGTCCAGCTCGTAGCACCTGAACATATCTATCAGGCGCAAGACTTCGAGATCGTAGGTGATGCCGAAATCCTGCCTTGTTTTGTTGGTGAGTATGTCGCCGGCGTATACGCAGATTATTATCTCCGCGTATTCCTTCATACGGGCGAGCAGCTTTATCTTGGCGTTTTCGTCGAAGCCGGGAAGCACCCTCATGGCGTGCTTGTCGTGGACGAGCTTTCCGCCGAACTCCAGATAGAGCCTGTGTCCTTTCCCCTTTTCTATTCTTTCGATTATGCGCTTCGACTGTTCTTCCAGATATTTTTCGGCGTCAAACCCGATATGCTGCATTCCTTTGCCTCTTTCCTGAACCCAAATCATTTTACTTACCCCGTAATTATACCAAAAACAGCCACTCAATGCCAGACATTTCTGACGACGATTTTGAAGCCTGGAGGCTTGCATAAAACCTGAAGATAATGAAAAATCCCCGAGACCTTAAAGGTTTCGGGGCTTTGATCTGGAGCTGATGACCGGAATTGAACCGGTGACCTCATCCTTACCAAGGATGCGCTCTGCCGACTGAGCTACATCAGCATGTCTCGCCGAGGCGGAACATTTAGTATTATAAGTGCTCTTTCAATTTGTGTCAATCACTTTTTCAACGTGGCCTATTATAGTTTTGCGGAAGTCGGCAGTCAAGGGAAGTAAGTGCTCCCGCGGGCATAAATTTACATGTTTGGAGCGGAAGGGCGGGTTTGGTCTTTGCTCCAAAGCGTCAAATCGGAAGCCCGTAACGCCACCTATATTGAGAGGATAACGGCATTAATGTAAAATATTTCCACAAGATACATCGACAGGAAGGAGATTCCCGCAGCAATGACGCCTTGTCCGCAACCCTTTGGAAATCATCTCGAAAAGCAGGCTTTCTTTAACGAAGAACTGTCCGTCCACGAAAGGCTGGTGCGTACGGTGGTGCGCAGGGTTCTTTCCGACCCTCACGATGTGGAGGATGCGGTGCAGGAGACCATGCTTCTTGCCTGGAGCAGTCTGGAACAGCTCAGAAACAGAAAGGCCGCAAGCGCCTGGCTATGCGCGATAGCCCGCAACACCGCCGCCGATATGCTTGCGCGTCGGATGAAAGAGCCTTTTATCAGTCTGAACGACGAGCATAAAGGATCTTGCGGGCACGGAGAAGGCGCAAGTTATGCGGAGGTGATAGCCGGCAAAGAGGGCTGCCCCGCGGAGATACTCATGGAGAGGAGTCGCATCGCTGTCATAAACGCTGTCTTTGCGGCTTTGCCGCGCAACTATCGCCGGCAGCTGTACCTCAGATGCGTACTCAGGCTCAAGGCCGCGGAAATCGACGCCATATTGGATATGGACGAGTCGAAGCGCAAAAACGCCTGCAGCAGGGCAAGACGCAGCATGAGACAAAAGCTTGGCAGCCTTGAAGACAGGGGAATAAACCAAACGGAACCGCGACTTTAAGTCGCGGTTCCGTTGTATTCGCAGTCTCGCATGGCCGCAGGGCTTTTGCGGCGGGTGCTGCGAGGCGTTTTTTCAGTCGTTTATAACATCGTATTTTTCTATATAGCTTCCGAGCTCGGATTTGTCTGCGCTTATGCTCACATAGAAGTCCGTGTCGAATTCCTCCGATATTTCCACGAGCCTTTCAAGAAACTCGTCTATATCGCCTAATTTTACGTCCTTGTGCTTGAGTATGCCGTCTATGAAAATCAGCTCTATGTCGTGGTCCTGGCTGATTATTCCGTAAATAAAACCTATGTATTCGTCTATGTTGGTTACGTGAACGAAGTCTTCCATGCAGACAACACGGATGCGGTACTTAAGATCGTAGGTGAGCCTGTAATTTTTATTTATAAAAACCACATTGCCGCTTACGGTATCCAGGCTCTGATTGGCCAGGTCTATCATCATCTTGGTTTTGCCGCTGCCCTTGTGTCCGAGTAATAACTTTACCATGGGTATCGCCTCCTATCATCAAACGAGCCCTATGCTCCTTATGTAAATATTATATAGATTCGCTGTAAAATAAACAAGCTTGAAATCAACAATATTTTTTTCTCAGCTGACCGCAGGCGGCATCTATGTCCCGCCCGAGCCTGCGCCTTATCGTTGCGTTTATTCCGCGCTTTTCGAGCATCAGCCTGAAAGCTTCCGCTCTTTTTTGCGTGCTGCCCGAAAGCCCCGTGCCGTCCACCGGATTGAGAGCTATGAGGTTGACGTGGCAGAGCAGGCCGCGAAGCAGGCGGGCAAGAGCCTCGGCCTTATCTTCTCCGTCGTTTACGCCTTCTATGAGGGCGTATTCAAAGCTGACCCTTCTTCCTGTTTTTTCGGCGTGCAGGCGGCAGGCCTCTATCAGTTCGGGAAGTTTGTAGCGCGCCGCTATGGGCATCAGCGCTTCTCTTTCCTCTTGCTTTGCGGCATGCAGGGAGACCGCCAGATTGACCTGAGGAAATTCGTCGCCGAAAGCTCCCATCCTGGGCACAAGGCCGCAGGTCGAAAGCGTAATGTTTCGGCAGCTTAGACCGGGGCCGTCTTCGTCGTGCAGCAGGCGTAAAAATCCGGCAACCTCCTCGTAGTTGTCAAGGGGTTCTCCCATGCCCATTAAGACGACGTGCTTTATGCTTTCTGCGGAATTTGCGGCGCAGACGAGATATTCGTAGAGCATTTCCCATGCCTTTAGATTTCTCGTCTTTCCGCCTACGGCGGAGGCGCAGAAAGAACAGCCCATATTGCAGCCCACCTGAGTGGAGACGCAGAGGGTGTTGCCGTAGTCGTAGCTCATCAGGACGGCTTCTATGTGGTTCCCGTCCGGCAGCTCCAAAAGATATTTGCGCGTTCCGTCCACGGAGCGCTGAAGCCTGGCTACGCTGAGGCTCTTCCATTCAAAACGCTCGGAAAGGGCGCTGCGGAGGCTTTCAGGGATATTGCTCATATCTGAAAAAGAGGAGGCTCCGGAGAGCATCCATCTTTTTATCTGCCTCGCCCTGAAGCCCGGTTGATTCAGTTCCGAGAGCAGCGCGAGCAGTTCTTCCTGTCCGAGTTCTTTTAAATCTCGCATTTTATGCATCCTGCTTACCGTCCAAACCCGGAATGTTTATGTTCATGACCACAAGGGCGAGCAACATTATTGCGGCACCTATATAGCCCGTATAGTGGAGTCTTTCGTTCAGTATTATGTAGGCGGCTATGGTGGTGAAGAGCGGCTCGGCCGAAAATATCAGGCCGACGCGGGTGACGCTGGTGAGGCGCTGCGCTATGGGTTGAAGTATAAAGGGCATGGCGGTGGCGAATATGGAAAGGAAGAGTATGCAAAGCCAGGGACGAAGTCCGCTTACGATGAGACTCTGCCTGCCGATGGCGGCGGCGATGGAAAACGCGACGGCTACCACACCTAACTGCAAAACTCCTAATTGCAGAGGATCCACGTCATCTTTTGCAACGTAAATCTCCGTAAATATCATGTCGAGGGAATACAAAACGGAGGAGAAAAACGCAAACCAGTCGCCAAGGCGTATGCGGAAGCTGCTTCCGCCTTCGCCTATCGTGAGAAAGGCAAGGCCTATAAACGATATTATTACGCAGAAAAGCAGCTTGGGCCCCGTCTTTATGCCTCTGGCCACTCTGTTCATCGCGGGCACCATTATTACGTGCAGCGACAGCAGAAAGCCGACGTTTGTGACGTCGGTGTACAAAAGAGCTTCGGTGGCAAATATGTAGACTCCGCTGAGAATCAGCCCTATCAGAAGAGACGCCTTCAACGTAGCTTTGCTTACGGGTCTCATCTTCTTGTAAAAGAAGAGATAGGAGATGGAAAATGCTATTACAAAGCGTATGGCGTTGAGCTGTATGCTCGAGATGTCGGTAAGGGCAATACCCGCGACCACATTGGCTATTCCCCAAAATGCGGTTACCGTCAAAAGTGCTAAATCGGCTGATCTTTGTGTCTTCATATCCTCACAGTGATGCTATAAAGAGTTCCAGAGCCAAATAGGGCTCCATCTCTCCGCTGCGCATCATTCTTTCTATATCGTAGGCCTGCAAAAGAGCCTTTCTCAGTTCGGGGACGCTTCTTGCCCCCGAAGCTTCGACGGCTCTGCGCAGCCTGTATTCGTTTACTTCCATGGCCGCCTGTATTTCCCGCTGCGTCTGACCGTCTGCGCTGCGCTCTTTTGCTTCGAGCATTATCTCCAACTGAGAGCAGAGCAGGCCCAAAAAACCCAGGACCGTGCCCTGGAGTTTGGACGGCAGTTTGGAGTCCACCGAATTGTGCAGTATGAGCAGGGCGTCGCTCTTGTTTCCGCCGAAGGCGGAATCAAGCAGCCTGAAGGCATTGGTATCGGAATCCGGAAGCGATACCGCGTCAAGCTCCTTGAATGTAAGCAGTTCGGACTCGCTTAAGGCGGCCGCTTTTGCGAGGTCGTTCTCTATGTTGCCCAGCGTGTAGGCCCTGTTCTCGTCGCCGTAGCCGTTCTGACGGGCAAAGCGCAGAAGGTCTCGCTTCGGGGCTTTTTTGCCAAATTCGGCAAGGCTTCGGGCCATCCAGATAGCCAGAAGCTCGTCGTCGAGCGGCGCAAAATCGAAGGCGCGGCCCGTCTTTTCTATGGCCTTGTAGGCCAGCCTGCGCCTATCCGCGGAGCGGGTCGTAATTATGAGCAGGGTGCTTTCCGGGATGGAGGGGATGTATTCCGCCAGGCGGGCGGCCGTGTCGGCGCCTTGCCCCTTGGCCTGAGCCGACAGAAATTCGCAGTCGCTCAGCAGAACGAGCTTTCTTTGCGACATTATGGGATAGGATTCGCAGGCGGCTATTATCTCGTCTGCGGGGCAGTCGGCTCCGTCGAGCGATGAGAGGTCGAAGGCGGCGCCGACAGGGTCTAATAGAACGGTCTTAAGCTTTTTTACGGCCCAACTGATAAGGCTGTCGTCGGAGCCGGTAAAAAGCAATACTCTGGGCCAGTTTCCGTTCCGCTCCGCATCCTTAATCAGAGTTCCCAGGGTTCTGACCGCGTGTTCCTCTGCCCTTTTTCTTTGATAATAAGCCATTTTGCGTCCTTTGCGGCGTTTTCTATAAAAATAGTCCCGTGACCCCCTGTGCGGAGGCATAGGGCTCCGCAGAAATCTGTCCGCCCGTATATTATATAGGATTTCTCCAGCAAATCAACAACCCGTTTTGCCGGGTGACCGTGACTGTTGTTCATTCCGCAGGAAATTACCGCAAATGAAGGGGAGGCCGCCTCCATAAAAGCTTCGCCGCTGCTTCCGGCGGAGCCGTGGTGGGCCAGTTTGAGCACATCGCAGCGAAGCCTGTCCTTCGGTGTCCGGAGGCTATCGAGCAGGGCGAGCTCCCCCTCTTGCGTAAGATCTCCGGTAAGAAGAATCCTTATGCCGTCCGCATAGAGCATGATTACCAGACTGTTATCGTTTTCTTCTTCCAAGGCTTCGGCTCCCTTTGCCGGGGAAAGCACGCGCAAAGAAACGTTTTCGGATAAGACAAGTTCGTCTCCGGCTCCTAAAAAGAGCAGCTCTTCCGTGTTGTAGCCCTCGGTTTTTTCTTCTTTAAGGCGGTAGCAGTCGGGAAAGGCTATGCGGTCTACCGGAAAAATCTCTCCAAGCTGCTTTATTCCGAGGGAGTGATCCAAATCGGAGTGTGTGACTATCGCGAGGTCTATGCGGCTCACTCCGTTTTTAAGCAGATAGGGTCTGAGCACCTTTTCGGCTATGTTTGAGCCTCTCAGCCCGCCGCCGTCTATCAATATGTTTCGTTTCCCCGCCCGTATGTGCATGCAGTCTCCCTGACCGACGTCCAGAAAAACGGCGCTGTATTCGCAGTACTTCCACGGAAGGAAAGAGTTGCTTAAGTTTAAGGCGCGCGGAAGCGCGCAGCCCAAAACGGCAAGTGAAAGGCCTATGCTCAGAGCAATGGATCGCAGACCTCTGCGGCAGAGTATGTAGCGGGTTTCGGAAAAGAAGTAGAAGAAAAAGAGGTAGTAGAGCAGCAGGGCGGTAAGGGGCGGGGCCGCGGCGGCTGTGCCGCCGCGCGCCCTTGCCCCCGCGTCGTTGAGAAGGGCAAGGGCGCGGCACAGGAGCTGTGCCGGCCCCGCCGCCATCGCAAGCAAAATTCCCTGCCCCATAGCGGCGAATATTATGAACATCCCAAGCCCGAACGCCAGCAGCAGCCCGGTAACGGCAACGGCGGGAGGATTGATCAGAAGGCTCAGCGGGGAAAAGACCGAAAAGTGAAAGGCCATGAGGGGAGCCGTGCCCAGATACACCGCAAGGCCCGGAGCCGCCGCCCTTCCTATGGTCTGAAACGCGGTATTTTTGAAACGATCGGCGGCGGCCTTCATCTTGGCCTCCGTCCACGGAAGGCAGGCCTCCAGCGTATATGCGGCGGCGAAGGACAGCTGAAAACCCGCGTCGAAGAGCAGGTAGGGCCTTGTCGAAAGAAAGAGCAGAGCGGCAAAGGAGGCCGCCGTAAGGCTGTCGTAGCGCCTCTTAATGTGAACTGAAAGAAGGCGCAGGGCTATCATCAGGGAAGCCCTCATTACCGAGATCGAAAAATCCGCAAGCGCGGCGTAGGCGGCCAGAAAGAGCAAGGTGGCGGCGGAGACCGCCCGGTTTCTTTTTCCGGAAAGCAGACGAAACACCAGGGAATATACCATGCTCACATGAAGTCCCGAAACGGCGAGCAGGTGAGCCGTTCCGTTTCCTCTGAACTGTTCCAGCAGTTCGGGATTTAGCAGACCCGTATCGCCGAAGATTATGGCGGACATGAGCGAAAGCTCTTCGTCGTTCATAAAGACGGCGGCCGCCCTGTAGAAGCGTCCTTTGAGTCCGGAAAGAAAATTGAGCAGGGGCCGTTTCACCGCCCCCGCCTCAAATCTGAATCGGGATACCTCGCACATCATGCCTATGCCCCGCGCCTTAAGATAGGCGGCATAGTCGAAGCAGAAGGGGTTTCTTCGCCCCGGAGGGCGCCTCAGCTCCCCGCGGCAGACACAGTCCCGCCCTACAAGAGAGTATATGTAGTCGGCGTCGTCCGCGGCCAGCTTAACTAAAACCTTCTCGCCGCCCGTATCAAGCAGCACGGAAGCCCTGCCTTTGCCCGGCCTTGCCGAAATCGCGACGCCTCTTATCTCCGCAACACAGCCGTCCATGGCGGAAAGCTCGCTGCTCCGGGCCTTGTCGAAGCTCATGCGCGTAAAGCCCAGGGCAAAAAACGCAAGACAGAGCGCGGCTATGCGAAAGAAACGCGCATTTTTGCGTCTGCCGGTGGCCCAAAAAACAAAAAGGGCAGCCGCACCCGAAAAGAGGCACAGCAGCCCTGCACTCACATCCATATATCTCGCCGAAAGAATGCCCGCAGCCAAGGAAAGGCAGAGGGCAAGCAGCAGTCTTCGCACGGAGCCTCGCCCCGTCGTTCGCGCTATATTATAGCGCTAAATTACATTATTTGTCAACACCCTGCTGCCAGGCGTGCACTTCGGCCTCCACCCAGGCGGCAAGCTCGTCCATTCCCTCTCCCGTCTTAGCGCTTATGGGAATTATCTTCGCCTCCGGATTGCGCAGCCTTACGTTTTCCTCGCACTCGGCAAGGTCGAAGTCGAAATACGGCATAACGTCTATCTTGTTTACTATAACCAGATCGCAGACCTGGAACATCAGCGGATATTTAAGAGGCTTGTCGTGGCCTTCCGGCACCGAGAGTATCATTACGTTGCTGCTCGCTCCGGTGTCGAACTCCGCCGGGCATACAAGATTTCCGACGTTCTCCAGTATCACCAGATCCGCGCCGTCGGCTTCCAAAGCCTTTATGCCCTGGCGCGTCATATCCGCGTCGAGGTGGCACATCCCGCCCGTGTGGAGCTGTATGGTCTTGACTCCGGTGTGCTCTTTTATGGTGCGCGCATCCACGTCGCTGTCTATGTCGGCCTCCATTACGGCTATCTTGAACTTGCCCGAAAGGGCGTTTATGAGTTTTGTAAGCGTTGTGGTCTTGCCGCTGCCCGGGGCGGACATGAGGTTCATCAGATAGGTCTTTCTGTCTCTGAGTTCGGCGCGCAGTCTTTCCGCGTCCGCGTCGTTGTTCTCGAATATGCTCTGCTTTACCTCTATGATTTTAATCTTATCCATGTCTCGATTCTCCTTTCAAGGGATGATATTCATGCCCTGTTATGATATCAAAAAAAAGGCGGACATACAACAGGCAGCCCCGCCAAAAGGCGCAAGACTGCCTGCATTCGCTATCCTCCTTCTCAGTTCGGGTCGAGCCTTAAAAGTTTGCCCGCCTTATTCCGAGGACCTTATGGCTTCGAGGGCGGATATCCTTACGGCCTTATTTGCCGGAGCATAGCCCGAAACCAGTCCTATCACTATGGAGAAGATTATGCCGAAGACTATGAGCCACCAGGGCAGCACCGAGGTGCGGCTGAGTTCTTCGGAACCCGCAAAGCAGGTCTTGATCAGCTCCATATTGATTCCCTGCTTAAAGGCTATGAGGTTTATCGTCACCATTGCGATTACGCTTACAAGGGAGGCTGCTATGCCTCCTATGAGGCCTATGAGTCCGGCTTCCGTAAGAAACATAAACCTTATGTCCCCCAAGTAGCAGCCGAGGGCCTTCATTATGCCGATTTCGCGCGTCCTCTCGGATATGGACATTATCATGGTGTTGGCTATGCCTATTGCCGCAACCAAAAGGGATATGGCGCCCAGGCCTCCGAGCATCATCTGCTTTTGGCGCGCTTCCTTTTGAAGCGGCTCCCTTATGCTCTCCATGGACCAGCTGCTGAAGCCGGCGCTCTCGATTTCTTTCTGCACATCGGCCACATGGTCGATATCCACGCATTTTACATAGACTTCGTTATACGTGATCTTCTTGCTGACAGAATCCTTTACGAAGGCCTGTTCGAGCAGGCTGGTGAGGTTTCCGACGTCCAAAACAAGACCCTCGCTCGTTTCGTAGCCTTTGTTATAGTCCTCTTCAAGAACGCCGACCACCTTGTATTCCCTCTTTATCGTGCCGTTGTTAAGCTGCACTTCCATGGTCAGCTTCGCACCCATTATATCGAAGAAGGGATCCGGCATGTTTATGGGGTAGCCCATTTCGTCCCATTCGCAATCCCAGCGGTTTACGAAGTCGTGACCCTGGGGGCGCATGGTGTCGCGGAAGTTGTAGGCTATGTGCTGACCCACAACCACCTCGTCCTCTTTTTCGGGCTTGCGTCCGGAAATGAGCTTGTAGTCCATGGCATCGAAGGAATTCATGTCTATGCCCACTACCGCGCACCATTCCGCGGCGTAGCGCCGGTTTGTGCCCGCGTAGAGCTGGGCGGAATAATAGTTTCCTATATTAAGCTTGGGTGTTGCCGCCTGCACGCCGTTTATCCCGCGGAAGTTGTTGACCGTGGCCGTGTCGAGTTTGTTCTCGTTTCCGTTGTTGTAGTTGTAGCTATAGACCTGTATCATGGTAAGGTCGCCCATCTGAGCAAGCATTTTGCTCTGGGCCTCCTGGGTGCCGAAGCCTAAGGAAACCATTATGACTATGGCGCAGCAGCCTATCATGACACCCAAAACCGTCAGGACCGTGCGCGACTTTCGCCGTGTCAGATTCTGCAGGCACATGTGCAGCATGTCGCTTTTGCGCATACTATGCCTCCTTCTTGTCTTCGGATTTTCCGTTTACCTCGTCGAAAACGTTCCACTCGTTCTCAGCTTCTGCGGTCGCTTTGCGGGCCTTTTTGGCCTTTGCCGCTTTCGCTATGACAGCGATCGCTGCTATGACGGCGGTCGCTGCGGCAAGATATCCCCACCAGGGTATTCTGCTGAAGAATCCGCCCTGAGGAAGCTCTTCTTCCCCGGGGAAGCCGGAATCCCAGTCTTCGGGATATTCGGGCATCGGCATTTCGACAACACTGATGGTCAGCGGAAGTTCGCGTCTTACCTGATTTCCGTTGGCGTCCTCGTAGTTCACAATTATGTTAAGGGGAATTTCGCCCGGCTCGTACGGAGTTACCACAAAGCTGATATTGCCGCTTGCTCCGGAGCTGAAATTGCCCAGATACTGGCTTGCCTGCAGAGCGCTTACATCGCCTTCTATGCTTACCTCGCCGTTGGATCCGTCGCTCTTTCCCTTATTAACGTAAGAAAAGAGTATAGTGGTTTCCATCCCCGGGAAGGCCATGTCGTAGAGCATGGGGGTGCCGAATTCCAGGCGGTCTTCCTGATACACGGGTATGGTAACCCTTATGTTGGCGGATCCGGAAGAACGGGCCTTGTTGTCTACATACTCGTATTGGAAGGAAACGCTTATACCCTGAGCGCCGGTATGGGCGGTGGCCAAAGTCTGCATGGGAACCACCTGGGTTTGGGTCGCTCCGGGCGCCACCCTGGAATAGAAGAAGGTGTTGGTGGAGCCGTTCATGGTAAAGGCTTCCCCGCCGTCCACCACCGCGACTATGTTTTCTATGGCCATGCTTCCGGTATTCATAAAGGTAAAGCTGAAGTCGAAGGGCTTGCCCGCCGCAACGGCTTCCGCTCCTCCGCTGAAGTCCGTTATTATGATGTTCGGCGAGGGGCTGGCTATTACGGAGCCGTCGTCTCTGTTGGGCGCGGACGACAGGGTAAAGCTCTCGCCCGCGTTTCCTGCGGCGAGGCCGCTGCCGCTTTCGTAGTAGTATTTAAGATTGACCGAAGCCATCTGCGAGCTCGAGGATATCTCCGCGGGCGTCTTGATTTTAAGAGTTACGCTTCCGGTGCCGCCTGCGGCTATGTCCGGCAGAGAGGCCGTGGAGCTCGGGTTGGCGAGCACAATGTCTCCGGATACGGACATGTTCACAAAGATATTGCTAAGGGCAACCGTTCCCATGTTGCGGAAATAGACGGTAAGATCGTATTCCCTGCCCGCGGTCATGGTGCCGAGTTCGCTGTGGGTAATTATGACCACAGGTTCCGGTACGACGCTTCCCCCGATGCTCCTTACTGCGGGAATATTGAATTCCTCGTCCTCGCTTCCGGAGACGGTGGAAATGTTGTTGAAGTAGCTGAAGGAAAGAGAGATGCCTATTCTGAGGTACTCGGAGCTTATATCGCTGAGGGCCTTGAATTTTGCGGTGGCCGTCACCGTCTTGCCCGGGGCTATCTTTTCGAGGGGAGCCTTGGAGCTTGTGCCCATCACTATAAAAGAGGAGTCCGGCCGGTAGCTTATCATGCAGTTTTCGACGGTCTTCTTTCCGAGGTTTTCAAAACTGAAAGTAAGCTCAAATTCCTCGCCGGCCTTTATGGGCTCCGCGGGCTGCTGCATTTTAATCAGTATCGTGGGTTGAGGAGCCGGGTCG
>DAONZO010000008.1:0-13470 GCA_035406945.1 Bacillota bacterium
GGAAATGCTGGCGGAGGAGGTCTTGCCCAGCGACTCCCTGTTCGGTTATATGACCGGCGTTTTGGACCGGGATATACCGATTGCGGGCGTACTGGGCGACCAGCAGAGCGCCGCCTTCGGCCAGCATTGCTTCGAGGCGGGAGAAGGGAAGATATCCCTGGGGACCGCCGCGCTGATGAGCGTCAACGCCGGCAGAAACAACAAAAGCTCCTTTAAGCTGCTCAGCACCATAGGATGGAATGTCAAGGGGAATGTCAGCTATCTTTACGAAATAGGCTTCTATTTCTGCGGCGGGCTTATGAACTGGCTGCGCGACGGCATAGGCCTTATTAAAGATACGACGGAAACCGCCGCCATTGCGGAGTCTGTGCCGGATACGCACGGAATTCACTTTGTCAGCACCTTCTACGGCATGGGCACGCCGAAGCTGCTGGACACCTGCCGAGGCACCATTGTCGGTCTTTCGGCGGGTGTCAATCAGCGCCATATCGTGCGCGCGGCCATGGAATCGCTGGGGTATCAGACCAAGGATATGTACGATCTGATGGACGGCGAATTGAAAAAGATCAAAGGCAGTATGGGCTTTAAGCGCCTTTCCGCCGATGGAGGCGTAGCCAGCAACGACTTCGTCATGCAGTTTATCGCGGATATGCTGGGAACCTCGGTTGACCGCTGCGTCTGCAAGGAGGCGACTTCGCTGGGAGCCTTGTACATGAGCGGCCTGGCTATGGGCGTATGGAAGGATTTTGAGGATCTTCGCAAGCTGCGTCAAGTGGAGCGCGTGTTTACGCCCAAGATGGCGGAAGAAGAAAGAGAAAAGAAATACAAAGCCTGGAGTACGGCCGTGAAGCATACCATAAGCTATACGCTGGATACGGATAAGCAAAACCGCGCGGCCGAAAGCTAGCGCTTGGCAATCGTTAAGAACCGCGGACGGCGGATTGTCCGCGGTGCAGCATGAGAGCGAGACGCAGCATACGCAAGCTGCGACAAAGCCGATTTATATTACCAACAGGCTACAATATAGCTTTTGTATTATTCGCAGTCGATTACGATTTTAATAACATTCGGCGGGTTTGCTATTGCGAGCCTTAAGGCTTCTTTGTAGTCGTCCAGCTTAAAGTGGTTGGTCACAAAGCCTTTTACGGAGTACTTGCCCCGGAGTATCAGCTCCTGCACCAGGTCGAAGGTGTAGAGCCTGCGGCCTTCCCAGTCCTCTATGCCGTGAGCGTCCACCCCTATTAGCGTAAGCTCCTGCCACCACACCGGCGATTCGTCGTACTTTACGGCGCACATGTGGTGGCCTATTTTCATAAAGATGCCGCGCGGAGCGAGCAGGCGCACGCCCATGGTGTTGGCCCAGCCGCCGCCTATGCAGTCGTAGACCCTGTCGAAGCCCCCGAAGAAATAGCGGTTGTTTTGGCTCATTCCCTTAAAGACTTTGCTTCCGCCCGTAGCGGCGCTTGCCGCCTCCAAAACGTCGCCTTTAAGCACATGGTCGGCGCCGAGTTTTTTCGCGAACTCTATCTTGCTTGCCACCCTTTCCATTATCCATAGCTCGCAGTCGGGCTGAATCATCTTGACGGCCTGAACTATGCCCAGACCTATGGTTCCGCAGCCCATTACGAGTATCTTTTCCCCGGCCTTGGGTCTGTCGCGCAGCACGGCGTGTACGGAGACGCAGGCGGGTTCTATCATGCAGGCGTCTTCGTCGTTTATGTCGTCCGATATCCGGTAGAGCTGCTGCTGCGGGGCTATGAAGCTGTCGCCCCAGCCGGCCCCCGTCCACTCCAGCTCAAAGCGGGGCTTTTCGCCGTAGTTTAAGCAGAGGTTGTAGTTGCCCTCTTCGCAGTAGCGGCAGCGCGGCAGATCCTTGTTGTCGCAGCCCGCCATGTAGGCCCGTATGCCTACTCGGTCTCCGAGCTTAAAGTCCGTGACGGCGCTTCCGACCTCCACGACCCGCCCCACGTTCTCGTGGCCCAGATAGGTCTTGCGGCTTGTGGGTATCGGTTCAAAGGCCGAATCCGTGCTCGTAGTGGCCTTAAAGAAGGAGACATCGGTGCCGCAGAGGCCGCAGGCGATGTTCTTTACTCGCACCCAGTTTTCCGCGGGGAGCGGAGGGTCGGGAATGTTCTTCGCGTACTTTACGGCATTCAGACCCCCGTAGAGAGCGCCGTTCATAAACATCAGTTTCTTTCCCGCGCCCGCTATCGCCTTGGTCGCAAGCACGCGGGGAATGTCTTTGTCAAAATAGACGGTCTTCATATTTTCCCTTCTTTCTCAGTAAGCAGTAATATTTTTGGCAAGTTTTTAGCTTATGTAATACGCGTCTCGCGTTCGTTCTGTAGCGTCGACTCAGCTCGCGCACGGTGCGGGTGCCCCTAACGGCACTAAGCTCTGGCTGCGTCTCTGGCTTGCCAATCGCTAAGTGCCGAGACCCGCAACGGTCTCCGCTCACAGCACATCACGCTCGACGCTTTTGCTAATAGTCATTGTGCGCATTGCCGGCAAGGTATGCCTTATTTGAGTAGGCGTTTTTATCGATTTTTTGTAAGCGGCGAGCCGAACGAATGCACTACGGGGACAATCGGGGGACGCCGGTGCTTAACGATTGCCGAGCGTAAGCGAAGGCAGAGTTTAGCACGAGGAGAAGACCTGTGCGTAGACCTATCCCCGAAGGCGGACGGTGATAACCGGACGCTCCCGGAGGAAGGTCTTAGCGCAGGGCTTGCGACGAGGCACCGCTGCAGGGGGGTGGTCCCCCGTTAGCGGAAGCGTGTCCCCATGTGCATCGTGAGGCGATGCCGCCTGCAGATATTCAAGAAACATAAGAGCTTTTCCGCTAAAAAAAGCCCGGTCATGGTAACCGGGCTTCAGCGTAATTAGAGATTGTAATATCTGTCGAACTCGGCCGGATTGGGGATCTTCGAAAGCTCCGCACACTCGGCGCGCTTGTTCTTGATGAAGTTCTTTATCAGCTCTTCGGGGAAGACTCCGCCCTCGGTAAGATAGGCATGGTCCTTTTCCAGAGCGTCAAGCGCCTTGTCCAGACTGGTCGGCAGACCCTGGAGCTTGGCCTTTTCCTCTTCGGGCAGGTGATAGAGGTTGAAGTCGTAGGGACCCCAGCCTTCCTTGCGCGGGTCGATCTTGTTCTTGACCCCGTCGAGGCCCGCCATGAGTATTGCCGCATAAGCGAAGTAGGGGTTGCAGGTGGCGTCCGGATTGCGAATCTCAAAACGGCGCAGATTCGGAGTCTTGGCGTAGGCCGGAATCCTTATAACCGCGCTTCTGTTGGAGGTCGCATAACCGACGGTGACCGGCGCCTCAAAGCCCGGGACCAGACGCTTAAAGGAGTTGGTGCTCGGGTTCGTTATGGCGCAGAGAGAATCGATGTGCTTGAGCAGTCCGCCGATAAAGTAGTGGGCGGTCTCGCTCAGGTTGGAGTAGCCGTTGTCGTCGGAGAAGACGGGAGTGTCGCCCTTCATCAGCAGCATGTGCACGTGCATTCCGCTGCCCGCCTCGCCGTAAACCGGCTTGGGCATAAAGGTGGCGCTCATTCCGTATTCCGCCGCGGTGTTTCTTATGATGTACTTGATCATCATGCTGGCGTCCGCCATCTTGGACATCTCGCCGAGCATGGGCTCCACCTCGAACTGACCGCTTGCCGCAACCTCGGGATGGTGATAGTTGATGGCGATGCCGGCCTCCTCCATGCGCAGCACCATTTCGCTGCGGCACTCGTACGTGGTATCGTAGGGCTTTGCGATGTGGTAGTTCTGCTGGAAGGGAACCGTGTTGCCCAGCCCCTGAACGTCGCTGTTCCAGTGAGACTGGTCGAAGTCCACAAAGGACTCCATGTGGTCGCTGTCCACTTTCCAACCGACGTTGTGGAAGAGATAGAACTCGAACTCCGGCAGAATGAGCATCTTGTCGGCAATGCCGGTATCCTTCATATACTGCTCGGCCGCGGCAACCACGTTGCGCGGATACTGGGCCAGAGGCCTGTTGTGCGGGTAGTCGATTATCATCGCGTTGCCCGTCATGGACAGGGTGGGTACATCGCAGAAGGGATCGATCAGGGCGGTCGTGAGATCCGGAATAAAGACCATGTCGCTCTTTTCGACCACGGCGTAACCGTAGTTCGAGGCGTCGAAGCCTATACCGTTAACCATAGTTTCTTCGTTGAAGCGAACGGCGGGAATGGTGACGTGGCGGAAAGTTCCGTTTATATCCACCATCTTGAAATCGACCATCTCTATGCCGTTTTCCTCAATGAATTTCATGACTTCCTTTGCGTTTTTGAACATTTTTTTACCTCCGGGTAAGTTTTAAGTGCTTGACTTTCCGAGATAAGCTTCCGCTATCTGCGGATCCTTCAGCAGTTCCTTGCCGGGACCGCTCTTTGTTATCGTACCCTGTTCGAGTACATAGGCATTGTCCGCCACGGACAGCGCCTTTAAGGCGTTTTGCTCCACGAGCAGTATGGTTTTGCCCATGGATTTAACCTCCATAATGGTTTCAAAAATAGTGTTGACAAGCAGGGGAGCAAGGCCCAGAGAGGGCTCATCCAGCATTATAAGTTCGGGCGCGGACATTATGCCTCTGCCCATGGCAAGCATCTGCTGCTCTCCGCCGGAAAGAGTTCCGGCTATCTGGTTTTTACGCTCCTCGAGGCGGGGGAATATCTCGTAGACACGCTTAAGGTCTTTTGCTATCTGCTCCTTGTCGCTTCTCAGATAGGCTCCCACCATCAGGTTTTCGTAGGTGGTGAGGTTTGCGAATATGAGACGACCTTCCGGAACCTGGCAGAGACCGGCCTTAACCACCTTGTTGGCCTGGGTGGGAAGAGGCTGGCCCTTGTAGATAACTTCGCCGGACTGATACTTGACTACGCCCGAAATGGCGTTCATCATGGATGATTTTCCGGCTCCGTTGGAACCTATCATAGAGACTATCTGGCCTTCTTCAACTTCCAGCGAGATGCCTTTGAGGGCGTGAATTCCGCCGTAATAGACGTTAAGATCCTTTACTTCAAGAATTGCCATCTACAGTTCATCCTCCTTTCCCAGGTAGGCCTCGATCACTTCGTGGTTTTTCTGAATCTCGGCCGGAGTTCCCTCGGCCAGCGGCTTTCCGAAGTTAAGAACGAATATCCTGTCGGACACGTTCATGATGAGGTCCATATGGTGTTCGATTATGAGCACCGTAAGGTCGAAGCGGTCGCGAACTTCCCTGATGAGTTCCATAAGGGCTATGGTTTCCTCGGGGTTCATGCCTGCGGCCGGCTCGTCCAGGAGCAGGAACTGCGGGTCCTGAGCAAGGGCTCTTGCTATCTCCAGCTTTCTCTGCTGCCCGTAGGGCAGGTTTACGGCGAGCATGTCCTTATATTCCAGTATGCCCATTATGTCGAGCAGCTTTTCGGTTTTCTCTTTCAGTTCGGCTTCCTGACGGCGATACTTGGTTAGCCATTTAGGCCCTTTGGTCCAGCGCCACAGTGCGCCGAAGATGCTGTAGTCCGCGCCCGCATGGCAGGCGGTGAGTACGTTGTTGAATACCGTTTCGCTCTTAAAGAGCCTTATGTTCTGGAAGGTTCTCGCCATGCCCCTGGACATTACCTCGTAGGGCTTAAGCTGCAGAAGCTTGGCTTTCTCGGGTTTTTCTCCGCGGTATACGAGGGGTCCTCTTCCTATGGTTTTGCCGAGGAAGCTGATCTCGCCTTCGGTTATGGAATATACTCCTGTTATAAGGTTGAATATGGTGGTTTTTCCGGCTCCGTTGGGGCCTATAAGACCGTATATCTCGCCTCTTTTTACGCCGAAGGAGACGTCGTCGACGGCGGCGAGTCCGCCGAAGCGCTTGGTAACGCGATCCAGCTTTAGGACGATTTCGTCGCGTATGCGTTCACTCATGCCTGCGCCTCCTTTCCGTTGTCGCTCGTAGGCAGTTTTTTGGCCGCCTTGTTCTTTCCGAGCAATTTAGCTATAAAGGGCAGATCCGAAAGCTCTTTACCGCCCATAAGTCCTTTAGGACGGACTATCATTATTACGACTACGGCCAGACCGTAGAATACCAGACGCCAGTCTCCGACGGCTCTGAGCAGCTCAGGAAGAGCACAGAGCAGCAGGGTTCCAAGTACGGAGCCCGTTATGGAGCCCATTCCTCCGAAGATTACCATAATGGTATACTCGGTGGATTTAACCATCATGAACATCCTGGGCTGAATGTAGCCGAAGTAATGAGCGAGCATACCTCCGGCGATTCCGGCATAAAGGGCGCTCATGCACATGGCCAGCATCTTGGATTTGAAGGTGTTTATGCCGCTCATCTGGGCCGCCAGCTCATCTTCGCGCACGGCGAGCATGTTGCGTCCGTGCTTGGAGTTCATGAGGAAGGTTGTGGCTATCAGGAAGAAGATGACAACTATGAGCGAACCGACAAAAGTGGTTTTAAGAGGCACGCTGGCAACGCCCTTTGCCCCGTCGAGGACAAAGTGCTTGCCGCCCACATTGAGCTCAAGCTGCAAATTGTTGAATATCAGCCTTATGGCTTCTCCCACACCCAATGTTGCAATGCAGAAGTAGTCTCCTTTAAGATTCAGGGTTATGCGGCCCAAAAGGGCGCCCAGCACCATTGCGCAGAGTCCCGATATAAGCAGGGAGATCCAGTAGTTTATACCAAGAGCCATTGTGCAGATTACGGAAATGTATGCTCCTATGCACACGAAGCCCGCGTGGCCGAACGAGAACATACCGGTATATCCGGTAAGAATGGACAGACCCAGCACTATCAGCATGGTGTAGCAGGATTGAATAAGAATTCCTTCGATATAATACCAACTCATACCAACACCCCCTTAAGCCTTGTCTTCGGTGACCTTGCCCATCAGGCCGGAAGGCTTGACGACGAGGACCAGTATGAGAAGAGCGTATACGAAGAGGTCGCGGTAGGCCGAGTTCCAGGAAGCTACGAATATCTCCATTATGCCGAGCAAAAGGGAACCGACTATGGCTCCGGGAAGGCTTCCGAGACCGCCGAATACGGCTGCAACGAACGATTTGTTCGTCACCAAACCTATGGTGGGCTTAACTATAAAGCGCATGCCGTAGAGCATTCCGGCAAAGCCCGCCAGTATTCCGCCCATAAGGAAGACGACGAATATTACCAGGTCTCCGTTTATACCCATCAGGGTCGCGACCTTTTCGTTATAAGAGCAGGCGCGAATCGCGAGACCGATCTTTGTTTTATGAATTATAAACATGAGGATGAAAAGAGAAACTGCCGTGATTATTATCATCAGCAGACTGTCGAGTCCGAGGTTCAATCCTCCGATGTTTATGGTGTTCTTAAAAATTTCGGGATAGTTTCGGGGGGTACCGTCGATTACGGCAATCACCAGGTTCTCCAGGAAAATAGAGGCGCCCATGGCCGATATTATGAAGTATAGCGAGGGGGCGCTGCGCTTGCGCAACGGAGTGTATACGAAGCGCTCCAGTAGTATGGCTAAAACGCCGCTTCCAAGACCGCAGAGCAGGAAGGTCAGGAAAAACGGGCAGCCAAGAGCGGTGAGCGCAAAATATCCGATATAGGCGCCGATCATTATGACGCCGCCGTGCGCAAAGTTGGAGAAGTTCATTATGCTGTATACGAGCGAATAACCCACCGACATTAGGGCGTACATTCCGCCCAGGCATATGCCGTTAACAAGCTGTTGAAGATAGTAACCCATTCACAGCCTCCTTCTTACTAAGATAATCCCAGACACCCCCGCAAAGGAGCGTCTGGGATTTTTCAAGGTATGTCGATCAGGTTTATTCGGTGGGGATCTTCGTTACGAAGATATAGGTCTTGTTGACTCCGTCGATCTGCTCGACGCAACCGCTCTTGCCTATGGGGTTGTGGTTCTCGGGAGAGATCTTGATCTTTCCGGTCATGCCGTCAACTTCGATCTGAGTATAGGCTTCGGCAATCTTGATGGGGTCGTCGGAACCGGCTTTTTCAACGGCGGCGCACCATGCGAGGAAGGCGTCATAGGCCATGTAGCCGTTGAGCTCCATCTTGGCACCGTTCCACTTCTGGGCGTATTCCGTACGGAAGGCTTCGCCGGAGGGGTCTGTCAGCGATACGTGGTTGATTACGTAAGAGCCGTTTACGGCATCGGCGGCGTCGAAGAGAACTTCGGAAGCGCAGCCGTCACCGCCGAGCATGGGCAGTTCCATGCCGAGGGTTCTCGCCTGCTTGTGGATGTTGATGAAATCCTGATAGAAGATAGGTGTGAAGATGATCTGGGCGTCGGTTTCCTTAATCTTTGTCAGCTGAGCAGTGAAGTCCGTGTCGCCGCCGTTGTACTTTTCTTCGGCAACAACGGTTCCGCCCATGGCGGTGAAGACGTTGACAAAGTTGTCCTTGAGGCCCTGGCCGTAGTCGTCGTTCACGTCGTAGAGAATGGCGACCTTGTCGAAGCCGAGATACTCGCCCACGAACTTACCGGCTATGCGGCCCTGTTCGGGGTCGAGGAAGCAAATTCTGAAGTTGAACTCTTTGAGCACGCCGTCCTGAACAGTTACCTTTTCGTTGGTGGCGACGGTGGACATGTCAGAGATTTTGTACTCGTCAAGAACGGACTGAATGGCTATGCACTGTCCGGAAGCGTTGGGTCCGATGATGGCGCAAACCTTGTCCTGCGCGCAGAGGCGCTTCGCAACGTTTACGGCTTCCTGTGCATCGCCCTTGGTGTCGTAGCCTATGAGCTCTATCTGCTTGCCGAGAATTCCGCCTGCCGCGTTCTTCTTCTCGACTAAGAGCTGAAGGGTCTGGTACTCGCAGGTTCCGTAGGCTGCCTGGTCGCCGGTGAGGGATCCCATCCAGCCGAGCTTAATGGTATCGCTTTCTTTTTCACCACAGCCGGCAAGCGTGCCGATGAGCATTACGGAAACGAGTAAGATTGCTAATAATTTACGCATGTTTTCCTCCTAAGTGTGATACAAACAACGGTCATTTTTTTGGGGCGGCTGCTCTTCCGCCTAAAGGGACGACTAACTCCCAATATGCCACGATTATACCAAAAAGGACGGGGCATGACAATAGCTGTTTGCGTTTTTTGCCGAAGACTTGCTTCTGCGTTTAGAACTCCGGCCGGGCATTGGAATCGGTGTCTTTACCCCAACGAAACACTCATTTGGCGCTCGGTTTTATCCGTTTCGCGAAAACAAAAGTTTAAGCCGTCCTCGTATTTCCCGTTGTCAAATAAAAGTGTCAATATTTCTAAAAATCTAATTTCAAGGCTCTTTTTTGTATAAATATAATTTTTGTCCACAATGCATATAATGACAATCGTTCAATTCCTGTACGACTTTTGCGCAAAGAGAAGTATTTTTTTCAAAATCTTTTTAACTTTCTCAAGGTGTGTTATACTATATGTTCCGAAAGACTAATCAAAACGGAGGACGGATATGACGAGAAAATTTTTTCTTGGGATGCTCGCCGGTTACAAGAGAATAGACTATATCTTTATGGCGGCGCTGTGTCTGGCTGTGCTCTACAACAGCGTTCCGGCCGGAATCGCGGCCATGATAGCAATGCTTGCGATAATAGTGTTTCACAGCCGGGTGACCATGACCGCCGTGGAAGCCAAGATTAAGGAATTCGACGAAAACGCGGTAAACGAAAGCAACGACGTTCTGCGCAGCATAACCCTCTATGCGCCCTCGGCCGCCTGTGTTGCGGACAGGGAAGGCGCGGTTTTCTGGTACAATAACGCTTTTAATGAAGTCTTTCCGGACTGCGTCGGCATTCCGTCCGAAGAGTTCTTTGAACAGTTCTTTTTGCAGGACGGGGTAAGCGACAGGTTTTCCGTGAACGGAAGGCTTTATCATGTGAGCTGCTGCGACATGAGCGCCGACATATTGAAAAAACTGTTCTTCTGGGAAGACATAAGCGAGCTTGAGGATTTTAAATCTCGCTTCACAAACGAAATGGAATGCCTCGCCCTGATAGACATAGACAACTACGACGAACTCATGGCCAACACCCCGGTGGAGGAACAGTCGGCCGTCACCGCCGCCATAACAAAGAAGATAGCGGACTGGGCGCAAAGCACAAACGCGGCTCTTCAGCGCATAAGGATGGACAGGTATATCATGCTTTTTGCGCAAAAGGATCTGCGCGACCAAAAGGAAGCCAAGTTTCCGATAATAGACAGCGTTCACGAAATAGAAACCCGGGCGGATTTTCCCACCTCGATTTCCGTGGGGATAGGGATTAAGACTTCGGACTTCGCCACTCTCCAGCGCGATGCCGAAGAAGCCCTGGGCCTCGCCATAGGACGGGGCGGCGACCAGGTCGCCTTAAAGGACGAAGACGGTATAAAATTCTTCGGAGGGGCTCTGCCCACGGTGGAAAAGCGCAACAAGGGAAAGTCCCGCATAATAGCCCACAACCTTATTCAGCTTATGAATTCGTCCGACAGGATAATAATAATGGGTCACGTAAGACCCGACATGGACAGCTTCGGCTCGGCCGTCGGGATTTACGCCTTAGCGGCCAAGCTCAAGAGGCCCGTGGACATAGTGCTCAACAACGTCGACGAGGCCATAGAGATAATATACGAAGAAGCTCTTAAGGCGGGCAGACAGACTTTTATTAAAAATGAAGAAGCCCTGGAGCTCATTACGGACCAGAGCCTGCTCATAGTGGTGGACACTCACATTCCGGCTATAACCGAGTGTCCCGAGCTCATAGAGAAGGCGAAGAAAATAGTTGTCATAGATCACCACAGGCGTTCCGCCTCCGGTATAGACAACGCCACCCTGACCCACATGGAAGTATACGCTTCTTCCGCAAGCGAACTCGTAACCGAGATACTCCAATACGCGGGCTCCAAGGACGACTACGAAAAATTCGAGATGGAGGCTCTTTTGGCCGGCATAGCCGTGGACAGCAAGAACTTCACATCCAACACGGGCGTAAGAACCTTTGATGCGGCATCCTGGCTCAGAAGGGCCGGAGCCGACATAAGCAAGGTTCAGAGCTTCTTTAAGCTGAGCCTGGACTTCTATAAGAAGAAGGTAAACATAATTGCTTCGGCGGAAATTATAGGCGGAAACGTGGCCGTGGCCTACACGAAGGAGCAGGATGACACCATGCAGGTGCTCTGTGCTCAGGCCGCCAACGATCTGCTCGGCATGAAGGGCGTGGACGCGGCTTTTGCCGCCGGGATAGGGAAACAGCAGACCATGTTGTCCGCCCGTTCGCGCGGACATATAAACGTCCAGACCATAATGGAAAAACTGGGCGGCGGCGGGCATCAGACCGTAGCCGCGGCCCAGCTCGACTGCTCACCGGAAGAAGCCATAAACAAAGTGGTTCAGGTGCTTCGCGACAGCAAACTCGTTAATTAGAAAGGGGTAAAGAATATGAAGCTTATACTTTTGCAAGATGTAAGAGGGCTCGGAAAGGCCGGAGAACTCGTGAAGACCAGCGACGGCTACGCCAGGAACCTGCTTCTTCCAAAGAAATTAGCAATGGAGGCCACGCCGGAGAATCTTAAGATACTCGAAAGACGCAGGGCGGAGATAGAGGCTCAGCGCGCCGTGGACAAGGCAGTTGCCGAAGAACTCAAGGTTAAGATAGAAAGCCTGACCGTAAATCTCACTGCCAAGGCGGGAGACAGCGGCAGACTTTTCGGCGCCGTCACCTCTCAGGACATCGCGGAGGCGCTGGAGGCTCAGCACAAGATAAAGGTGGACAAGAAGAAGATAGAGATGTCTCAGCCCATAAAGAGCGCCGGGGCCGCCTCCGTGGAAATTAAGCTCTATCAGGGAATAAGCGCCACCTGCAAGGTAAACGTCATCACCGAATAGAACGGAGAAGGCTCTATGAATATGAAACAGCCGGGGAGAATACCTCCTCACAACGACGAGGCCGAAAGGAGCGTGCTCGGGTCCATACTTCAGGACAAGGACGTCTTCTTCGAGGTTTCCGAATTCGTAAAGGAGACCGATTTTTACAGCGACGCTCACAAAGAGATATTCAGTGCCATGCAGGAGCTGTACGTACGTTCGGAGCCCGTGGATATAATTACCGTGGGAGAAGCTCTGCAAAGGCGCAAGAGCCTGGAGGCCGTAGGCGGGAGGTCTTACATAGCATCTCTTTCCGGCTCGGTGCCCACAACTGCCAACGCCGCTCAGTACGCTAAAATAGTGGCCGACAAAGCGGTGCTGCGCAGCCTTATAAGCGCCGCCTCCGGAATAGCGGAGGAGTGCTTTGCGGACAGCCTCGACACCAGAGATGTCCTGGACAATGCGGAGCGCAATATCTTCGATATAGCCAAAACCAGGCAGAGAGGCGAGTACGAAAAGATAAACTCCATACTCCACAGGAATATCGCCGAAATAGAAGAAGCCCAAAAGCGCGGCGGAATGCTGCCGGGGCTTCCCACAGGCTATATAGATCTGGATAACAAGACCACGGGCCTTCAGAAGTCGGACATGATAATAATTGCCGCGCGCCCGTCAATGGGAAAGACGGCCTTTGCGCTCAACATAGCTCAGAACGCGGCCGCAGCCAAAGGGGCGAGAGTTGTCATCTTTTCTCTCGAGATGTCCGCCGAAGACCTCGGAATGCGCATGCTGTCGATGGAGGCAAGGAAGGACAGCAAAAAGCTGCGCACCGGGAACTTAGACGAACAGGACTGGATGGACATAAACGAAGCTCTCGACAGACTCGCCAAGTCCGACATTATTATAGACGACACGCCGGGCATAGGCGTAATGGAGATACGCAACAAGTGCCGCCGCATAAATCAGGAGAAGCCCATAGACCTCATAATCATAGACTATCTTCAGATGATGGTCGCGGAACGGGTCATGGAGAACCGCCAGCAGGAGGTCACCGCGATATCCCGCTACTTAAAGCAGCTCGCCAGAGAAATGGAGTGCCCGGTTTTAGTGCTTTCTCAGCTTTCCAGAGCCTCGGAAAAACGCGCGGGCAAGCACAGACCCCTGCTTTCGGATTTAAGAGAGTCCGGAGCCATAGAGCAGGACGCCGACGTGGTTCTCTTCCTTTACAGAGAGGACTACTACAGGGATAAGGCCGAGAAGAAGGACAACCTCTGCGAAGTGATAATAGCAAAGCAGCGCAAGGGCGAAACCGGCTACGCAACCCTGCTCTGGCAGCCGCAGTACACCAGATTCGTAAATTATAAGAAGGATTAGGCGATGATACTTTCCAGACACAGGGTGAGCAACTACTATCTTTATGATGTGTGTGTAGAAAGCCTTTTCATATCCGAATACATGCCTCAGGCACCCGAGTCCTACGTAAAGATTTTTCTTGCAGGTCTTGCGGGGGCTCAGCTTGGCCTGGAGATGAGTAAAGATGACATGGCGAATAAGGCCGGAGTCCACGTCGGAACGGTCGACGCCGCCTGGGCGTACTGGGAGGCTCAGGGCCTTGCCCGCAGAAGCTATCCCG
>DAONZO010000009.1:0-12127 GCA_035406945.1 Bacillota bacterium
AACAAAAAAATATATGTAACACAAAGGGCGGCGGATAAACTGGAGTCGGGCAAACAGGATTCCGTTGAGGTGATTGATAAGAACTCTAAACAGAAAGTCGCGAACGGCGGAGCCGTCGTCATCGACGATGTGCCGCCGGTACCGATTCAGCTTATAGCGCCTTCGGACGGAAGCAACACTCTGAAGATTGTCGATATTACCGCAAATCACGCCGAACCGGATGTTAAGGATATCGACAAGATTATTATCAACATAGCAAACAATCCCCCCTGCAGTCTGACGAGGCAGTATGACGCGGCGGGTGAGGCGACGGGTGACTGGACCTGCGATCAAGGCCATCAATTCACGGAAACACAGGAAGTGCTCGATGTCGTAGTCGATACGATTACCGGTGAAACCGAACCCAGAAATGTGGGAGTATTGAATTTCACCCTTTCAGCCGGAACCTTTAAGGAATTTCAGGTAATAATCGCCACCTATTACGACTACCTCGGCAATGCTTCGATCCCCGTGACGGTGAGTGTTCCCAAGCTGCCGGGCCCGATTGAGCCCTATGATGTTACGGCTGTCAACGATGGCGAGAATCATCCGGCAACGACGGTCATTACAGGGATGGCCGACCCCGGAGCCCTTGTGTCCGTGACGATAGACGGTCAGGACTATACGGCGACCGCAGACGAATCGGGTCGATTTACAATCGAAGTGCCCAGACAGGATAACGGCACGGTAATAGATGTAACTTCAACACTTAATAACTATATCAGCGCACCCGTACCGATTACCGTCACCGGCGCACAAGCGGATGATTATGAGCCGACGACAAGAGATATCAACAAGGCTTACGGCAAAGCTACTGTTGCACGGGAAGTGGTCGATGCGGTCACTGTGCCGAACTACCCTCAGGACGAGGAGCCGGCTTTCGTGGACATTGTCGCCGGTACGCTGCTGCCGGACGGCAAAACCGCGGGGATATTCTTAATCCCGGTTACGGTGACTTATCCGGACGGAACTCAGGATGCCGCTGCCGTTAAGGTAACGGTAGGGGACAAAGCGATAGTAGATGATGATTCGGAAACCCCTCCGTCGTTTGCGGACAGACACGACGCAACGGGCGGCGTAATCGATAAAAACGAAGGCGAAAGCGTGAGCGAGGATGAAATTAAGGCTCAGGTAAAAATAAGTCCCTACACCGCAAATGTAAGTCTTAGCATTAAAGATCCGCTGCCGACCACCGGACTGAATAATCAGGTAACGGTAGTGGTTAGCTATGCCGATCAAAGCAGCGATACGGTATCGGTAACAGTGAACTTCAATCCGCCCGCACCCGATCCGGAGGAGCCGGAAGCGTCCGGCGATCAGGAGGAGGGCAAAGAATCGGGCGATCAAGATCGGCCGGAAGAGCCCGGAACTCAGGAAGAGCCGGAAGAAGGCGGCAATCAAAATCAGCCCGGAGGGCCCGCCGGCCATGGGCAAGCCGAAGATTCCGGCAGCCGGGATCGGCCGGAAGAGCCCGGAGAGGAAGAGCAGCCGGAAGAGCCGGGTGATTCACAGGAAGCCGGAGAGCCCGGCGAACAGGAACAGCCCTCAGAGCCCGGCGAACAGGAGCAAACCGAAGAACCGGGCAATAAGGATACGGGGGATGAAGCGGGCGATTCGGCAGATGACACGGGAAAGACTGCGGATTCGGACTCCGATTCCGAGGATGGCGGTGTCGGGAAGCCGAGCGGGAACGGTGTAGAATCATGGTCGTTGATAAGCTTCATTACGACACTGCTTTCCGCGCTCTTAATGATTATTCAATTATTGATTAAATCCGTCAGGACGGATGACAGCGGCGCAGAATTTGTAAGGAGTACGGTCTACAGATATAGCGCAGCGATAATCGCAGCTGCTGCGGCGATATATTTCTTCCTGAATAACAACATGAACCTTACGATGGAATTAATCAACCGTTCAACACCCGTCTCAGTGCTTATGGCGCTCTTCTCCATAGCTTCGCTCGGCTTCGGCCTGAGATGGAAAAAGGGTAAGTAAATGAAAAGCGCCCGGGTCAGCCCGGGCGCTTGTTTTTATGCAATCAGCCTTAGAACAGTATATAAAGGAAGTGGGCCGCAACGCCGGCGACCAGTCCTCCTATGGTGTGGAAGAGTATGGATTTTCCGGCAAGCTCGCGGCAATTGAGTACGTCCATCATGGAAACGTGGGTGGAGAGATAACCGCTCCAGCACATGCACATGGCGGTAAATACCGCTATGTCGCCGCCGGTTATGGCGCCCTTTACGGCGAGGCCCTTAGCTATTCCGACCGCGGCGCCCGCGGAACCGAGGGCGGTAATGGGTACGGCCAGGCACTCGCTGGAGGAGAAACCGAAGAGGGGGGTGAGTATGAAGTTCAGCTTGTCGCCAATCCAGGGCAGCACTCTTACGCCTTCGAAGGCAGCACCGGTGTAAGCGCCGGATTCGGAGGGCCCGTTGGTGAGCATCATCACCAGCGTGCAGATTACGAGAACGCCGGGTATTATTCCAAGGCCCAGGTCCACGCCGCTCTTTCCGCCCTTTAGCAGGGAGTCTATAATTCTGAGGAACATTCCCTGAGGGGGAGTTTCTTCGGCGATTTCTTCGGAAACGGTCGCTCCCGGCATTTCGGTGGCGAGCATGTCTTTTCCGTATTTTTTCTTTGCGGAAACGAGCATGAGGCGCGTACTTACTATGCTTCCCACCACCGCGCCGATGTTGCCGCAGAGCACGGGCCAGCCGAGATTCATTCCCATTTGTCCTGATAGGACTATCATGTAGCTGCTGACTATCAGGCCCATGCCGAATGCCGTTCCTATGTTGGTCAGCGCGGGTATCTGATAGGCTTTAAAAAACTTGCGGTAGCGTTTGTCCTCCGCAAGAGCTAATATCGCGGGATTATCGGAAAGGTAGGTGGTGACCACTCCTAAGGCCGCCGCGCCCGGCAGACCCCAAAAGGGCTTCATGAGCGGAGAAAGCAGCTTGTTTATAAGTTCTATGACCCCGAATTCCGCAAACAGCGATGATATCGCCCCCGCGAGCACCGCTATCGCCATAATGTAAAGACAGGTATCAAGCAGCAGCCTGAACGCCGTATTCATCATGGTGTTGAGCATGTTGGCAAGGCCCATGGTCCTTGCGGGGAAGTAGAATAGAAAAATAAAAATTACGAGAAAAGCAAATGCCTTGATGAGATATTTCCTGTCGGTACTTTTGTCCATAAATGTCCACCTTTCAACCATAGCACACACGACGCTATTATACTCAAAAAAAACGGAAATTGAAACACTTAAGCTTCAATTTCCGAAAATCTTTGATGGATTATTTATTGCGGAACTATCCCTTCAGCACCTTAAAGGTGGAGAGGCTGCGGTCGGAAGGACCGTGCAGGTGTCCGTTGCCTTTTTTGAAGTCGTCTATAAAAGTCCATATTTCACGCGACATGCGTTCTCCCGGATAGATTACCGGAATCCCGGGGGGATAGGGGGCTATAAGCTCGGCGGCTACCCGTCCGACGCATTCCGCCCAGGACACTGTCTCTTTTTCCGCGAAGTATGCCTCTCTGGGAGAATTGACGTACTCGGGCATGCCGGTGAGCATCGTCATATGCGGCAGGGGCTTTCCGCCCGCGAAGCGCTTTGCGATATCCTTCATGGCTTCGACCAGGCGGTTCAGGTCTTCTTCGTCGTTTGCGTATGTCACTATCGCAAGAGCGTTGCGATAGTTCGCCAGTTCCATATCTATGCCGTAGTCGTCCCAGAGCATATTTTTAAGCTCAAAACCCGTAACGCCTATCTCGTCGGCGCTGACCGTGAGTCTCGTCGGGTCTACGGCGACTATGCCCGCGCGGCCCGCCAGTTCGGGGCCTGCGCAGGACGCTCCGGGAATTTCGTTTATGGCGCGTCTTGCCTCGTTCGCAAGGTCGACGGCCCTGTCCATCATGGCCGCTCCGTTCATGGCCATTTCGTGGCGGGCCATGTCGAGGGAGGTCATAAGTATATACGAGGGGCTTGTGCTCTGCAGAAGAGCGAGATTGTTTTCAAGAAGCTCGCGGTCTACGAGCTTGCCCTGTATGTGAATAATAGAGCGCTGGGTAAGAGAGCCGGTCACCTTGTGTATGCTTTGAACAACAACATCCGCGCCTTGCTCAATCGCGCCCTTGGGCAGCTTGTCGCTGAAATAGCAATGCGCCCCGTGAGCCTCGTCCACCATTAGGATTGCGCCATGGGCGTGGCAGACTTCGGCGACTCCTGCAATATCCGAGCACAGCCCGAAATAGGAAGGACTCACTATCATCAGACCCTTGCAGCCCGGATTCTTCCGGAACATATCCTCCGCCATCTCGGGAGTAATTCCCCCGTGAAGCACCCATTCTTCTTCGACCGGAGGCATTAGATAGATCGGTTTGGCTCCGCTCAAAATGAGGCCGTAGAGAGCGGATTTATGCGCGTTCCGCGGAATGCAGACCGTTTCGCCTTCTCCGGCGGCAGCCATTATCATGGCTTCGTTGCCGCAGGTGCTTCCGTTCACAAGAAAATGCGCGCAGTCGGAACCCCAAAGCTCGGCTGCAAGGCGTTCGGCCTCCAATATGGGCCCTGAGGCGTTGTGAAGGTCGTCGGTGAGCGATGTTTCCGTCAGGTCGAATGCGAATATTCTGTCGCCTACCGCGTCCCTCCATTTCTGATTGATACCGCGTTCGTAGCGGTGACCCGGAATGCGGAAGAAGGCAGGTCTTTTCCTGCCGTATTCCACCCCCGCGTCAAAGAGCGGCGTCCTGTCCTGATTCTTTAAATTCTTCATCCTTCTTTAAAGATTCTCCTTATGGTATATAATATGATTGTTTTGCTTCGCTCGCGTAGCGTGGTTGAAAGTCAGCCCATTATTACATTTAAGCTCCGGTACGTCAACCGAAAAATTTTTGCAAAAAGTGTTGACAGTGTACTATATGTCGTAGTACACTTATGTCACAAAGGAGGTAACGGGATGTTTCAACTGGATCTGAAAAGCCGCAAGTCCCTCTACGAACAGGTAGTGGACGGCTGCAAGGAGATGGTCATCCGCGGCGAGCTTAAGCCGGGAGACCGTCTGCCGTCGATCAGAGACATGTCCGCGGCGCTGACGGTAAATCCCAACACCGTTCAGAAGGCGTACAGCCGGCTGGAGAGCGAGGGATGGATATACACCGTCAGCGGCAGGGGGGCTTTCGTGAGCGAAGGGAGCCACGAGCCGGACACTGTGCGTCAGGAGGCGGTTTACGAAAAAATGGAGGTTCTTATGGAAGAACTCTTCTATCTCGGGGTTAAGGGCGAGGACATATTGTCGCGCCTGAAAAGGATTATTCAGGAAAGGAGGGGTGAGATATGATACAGGTGAGCAGTCTTGTGAAAAAGTTCGGCAGCTTTACCGCGCTGAACGGCCTGGATCTCTGCGTTGAAACGGGTTCTATCTACGGGCTCGTCGGGGTCAACGGCAGCGGTAAAACCACCCTTATAAAACAGCTTACGGGAGTACTTCGTCCCGATTCGGGGGAAATTAAGTTCGACGGAGAAGAGGTTTACGACAACATTTCCGTCAAGAAGAGGACGGCCTATATTCCGGACGAGCTGTATTTCCTCGGAAACTACAACTTAAAGAGCATGGGCGAATTCTACAGGGGACTTTACGAGAATTGGAACGCCGAGCGCTTTAATACCATGGCCGCGGATTTCGGCCTGTCCAAGACGGACAGGATATGCCGCTTCTCAAAGGGGATGCAGAAGCAGGCGGCCTTTATTCTGGCCATGAGCACCATGCCGGACTATCTTATACTGGACGAGCCTATTGACGGTCTAGACCCCATAATGCGCAAGAAGCTCTGGGGCTACATTCTTGGAGATGTGGCCGAAAAGCAGCTTACGGTGCTGGTTTCTTCTCACAACTTAAGGGAGCTGGAAGGCATATGCGATTCCATAGGAATACTCAGCAACGGCCGCATACGCTTCCAGGGCAAATTAGACGAGCTGAGGCAGGATCTTCAGGATATGAGCCTCGAGGAGCTCTTTATACACGCCATGGAAGGAAAGGAGGACGCATAAATGAATAAGGCCTTATTTAAGGAAAACCTGAAGCGTTTCTGGCCCATATCCCTGGCAGGCTTCATATTCTATTTTCTGAACGGACCGTTTACACTGCTGAGCGCCACCAGAGGAGAACAGGTTTACGACGCCGTCATAAGTGCCGCGGGATACGTCGGCTTTCTGATACTTGACTGCCTGCTGCCCGTAGCTGTGGCCGCCGCTGTTTTTTCCTACCTGTTTAAACCCAACAGTACAACTCTGATGCATTCACTGCCGTTTTCCAGAAGGCTGCTGTTTGTAAGCAACGGACTTTCCGGTCTGCTGCTTTCGGTGCTGCCGGTGCTAATAAACAAGATCATAATGATAGCGCTCGTGCTCGGCGGCAGGGTGAGATTCACTCTTACGAGCTGGAACGGCGAGGGCGTGGAAGAGAGCGTCCTTGTTACAATGCTCACCGCCCTTTTAACGCATATAGCGGTAATAGCCTTCGTCTATGCCATGTCCTGCGTCTCGGCGGTAATAAGCGGAAGCAGCGTAATAAACGTGCTGACTTCCTGCGGGCTCAACCTGCTTACGACCTTTGTACTGATGTCCAGCATAGTTTACTCGCAGTACTTTCTTAAGGGCTACTGCAGCGGCGATGAAACCATGAGGCTGGCCGCGCATTTGCATCCGGCGCCGTATTTTGTGATGAGCTCGCCGGGCCTGGGTTATTACAATTTTGAATGGCCGATGATTCATCCGGCAATAAGCGCGCTCATATACATCGCGGTAGCGGCGCTCATAGCCGCGGCGGCCTATTTCATCTACACCAAGCGGCCAAACGAGAGGGCGGGCGACAGCTATGTCTTCGATGTGGTCGGGCTGATTATAGGCACGATAATGGTCTATTTCGGTTCCAGCTTCGTAGGCTTCATATTTATAAACACGGAAGGCTTCGGAATATGGGGCTTTGTGCTCGGCGGAGCCATAGCTCTTTTGATAGGGCAGATGATAATAAAAAAGAGCGTCCGCATATTCAACGCGGAGCTGATAAAGCCGCTGCTCCTTTCCGTGCTTGTAATGGGCCTCGTCTTCGGCGCTTACAGCCTCGACCTCTTCGGTTATGAGAAGCGCACCCCCAATCCGGAAAAAGTCGGCTTTGCCAGAATCGACGGAATAATGTACTCTTGCAGCGGAGGGCTGCTGTTTAAGGAAAAGGAGAGCATAGAAGCTCTTACCGAATTCCACAGGGAGCTTGTCGCGAGCGAAGATGTACTCGGCAGCGATCAAGACAGCTCTCATGTTCCGGATATATACAACCGGGATGCGAAGCGTTATATAATAATAAGCTATGCTTTGCCCGGCGGAGGCGAGATAAAAAGATCCTATATAGTGCCTGTGTCTTTGATGCGAGGGAGCGCCTCATTCAAGGAGCTCATAATGTACGCGGAGAACGAGAAGGTCTACGAACAGCTGCTGGCCTACGGGCCCTCGCAGATAGGGCTGGAGTTTTGGGACTGCTACGACCGCTATTACGGTGGGTATACGACGGAGGAATTCTATGCCTCCTTGGGCCCTCTGCACGACTCTTACGAAAAGTTCAGCGATGAGGAAAAGATGGAGCTCTGGAAGACCTTGATAAGCGAAAGCGGCGGTCCGGAAAAGACTTTTGAGCTTGCCTGCAGCAATGGTGAGCCCTATTTCTCCGGTGTGATTGCGGCGTATGTAGACCACGAAGTGGCATCTCCCTATAACACCTATGTCGATAACAGTCAGGCGCACGACTCATACATTCATAACTTCCAAAGAATTTACAATGAGGACGGAAAAGTCGTGGCGGTAAGGGAGGAATTCATATTCGAAGTTACGCCGGAGTCCGAGAAGTCCTTGGAACTGATATACAGGCTCATAGACAAATATAGCGAATAGCGTTAAAGCCTCGGCTATTTGGGCTTGAAGCTCTATCTCAATTGCAAACAAGGCTTAAAACGGGTACAATAAAAGTGCCCGTTTTTAAGTGAGCCGGTTATAAAATATCCACGGCTCAAGGGGGGGCTTGAAACAGTTTTTGAAAAGGAAACGATATGGATATATTGAAATTCGGAATAGAGCATGTTCTTTATCCTTATATGGAAAAGCGTCGCGGCAATCGCGTAAGACATTACACGGAGGAGCTTAAGGCCTCGCAGAACCTGCCCCGCGAGGCAATCGAAGAACTCCAAAAAAAGAAGCTGAAAGAGCTACTGCTTTTCTGCGCGGATAAGGTTCCCGCTTATTCTTATCTAGACCGGGCCGAGATAGAAAGCGACCCCTTTTTCGTTTTGACAAACAGGGTTCACGTTTTAGGCAAAAAGGCTTTCAAAGAAGATTCGGAAAGCTATATGGCCGCCGGAACTCCGCAGTCCCGCCTGATTCCCAACGTGACCGGAGGCTCCACGGGCATACCCTTAAAGTTCTACATGGACCGCTATCAGGTGGAGCACTTCGAGGCGGCCCGCTGGCGCGGTCTGTCCTGGCACGACGTAAGCTACGGCAGCCGCTGCGTCATGATATGGGCGAATCCGATAGATCTTTCTAAAGCATATCAGGACAGGTGGGCCCTTAAGGAACGCCTGCTCAAAAACAGGCGCATAATTTCCACCTACACGCTTTCGGACGATAAGGCCGGGGAATACGTGCGCATGATCAATTCCTACAAGCCGGAATACCTCTACGGCTATGCTTCGTCCTTGGTGGCTTTTGCGAACATAATAAAAAAATACGGGGCGCATAAGCTTAAGATAAAGCTCAAATTAGTATGCTCCACCGCGGAAACTCTTTACCCGGAGCAGCAGGCCCTGATAGAAGAAGTCTTCGGCTGTCCCGTGGTAGGGGAATACGGCGCTCACGACGGGGGCATATTGGCCTACGGCTGTCCGCGCGGAAAGCTTCATATCGCGGAGGAAAACCTGATAATCGAAGTGCTCGACCCCGTCACCCATGAGCCGCTTCCCTTCGGCAAGGTGGGCACCTTAGCCATAACGGATCTCAATATGAGCGTTCAGCCCCGCCTGCGCTATCTGATAGGCGATCTGGGCGCTCTTTGTGAAGAGCAGTGCGGCTGCGGGCTGACTTTGAGAGTTCTCTCCGAGCTTGCGGGCCGCGAAGACGATCTCCTGGTTCGAAGCGACGGCTCTCTGGCGCACGGCGACATCATAGCGCGGTATGTAAGGCACTTTTTACAGGTGAGGCAGTATCGCTTCGTTCAGCACAGCAGGCAGAAGGCTACGCTCTACCTTGAGGCCGAGCCGGACGAAGAGCTTGCGGCCAAGGCGGGCGGGGGACTCGCCGAGGCTTTGGGGGGCATCGACGTAGCGGTGGAGTTTGTGGACGAGCTTAAGCCCTCCGCTTCCGGTAAGATGCGCTATTCCATAAGGGAGTTTCCGCTTTCTTAAAGATGCGATTTAACGGGACATTGCCGTTTGCGATTAAATGTGACATTGTCACTTATGAACGATAAATCGGTGTAAAATATCTTTTTCCCGCTTGACAGATAGTCTTGGCCGCGATACAATATGCTTGTATAAATGATAACTATTACTATTATTAAGAAAGGGAGAAGAAAATGAAGAAGTTTGTATGTCCCGTTTGCGGTTATGTCTACGAGGGCGAGTTCATGCCCGCCGATTTCAAGTGTCCCCAGTGCGGAGTGCCCGGCAGCAAGTTTAAGGAAATGGACGCCGATGCGCCTCTGGCGGCCGAGCACATTTTCGGTGTCGGAATGAATCTCGACGCCTGCTCCGAAGAGGACAGGAAATATATAGTCGATCAGCTGAAGGCCAACTTCTACGGCGAGTGCAGCGAGGTCGGCATGTATCTGTGCATGGCGAGAATTGCCCACAGAGAAGGCTATCCCGAGATCGGCCTGTATTGGGAAAAGGCTGCCTACGAGGAAGCCGAGCACGCCGCCAAGTTTGCCGAGCTTCTCGGTTCCGAGATAGAGCCCAATATGAGCGATTCCACCAAGAAGAACCTCGCCTGGAGGGTCGACTGCGAATACGGCGCCTGCGCCGGCAAGTTCGAGCTTGCAAAGCTTGCAAAAAAGAACAATCTCGACGCCATTCACGACACCGTTCACGAAATGGCCAGAGACGAAGCCAGACACGGAAAGGCCTTTGAGGGCCTGCTGAAGAGATACTTCGGCTAAGAAAACATATTAAAATCAATGTTTTAGGGCATCAACCCCTATCTCATATATCCCCGCGTAAACGAGCGCGGGGATTTTTCCTGCTCTTAAATGGTAAAAAATAGTTGCAATAACAAATCATATATGGTAATATATGTAAGAGAAGGAGGGTTTGTGCTTTGATCAGGATTAATATAGAACTTGATGACAGGCAATACGCCGAGGCTTTGGCTCTAACTTTAGCCCGCAGCATAAACGCTATGGTCAGCGTGGATGGCGAGGTAGAGGCGGATTTTATTCTTTGCGACAGCCTTCCGGAGGGCGGTGGCGGCGGGGAAGGCCGCATAGTCGTAAATCGCTTTGAGCCCGTAAGCGTCATAGTGGATGAGCTTCGCGCCCGGATACTTGCGATAGACGGCGAGCCTGTGCCAAACGTCAGAGCCGTCGCCTTAACCGGAACCGGCGCCTCCGGGGTAAGCAGGGCGGCGGTGCTAATGGCCCGCGTGCTGGCGAGGTTGGAAGGTCTGCGTGTGATGCTTTTAAGCCTCGATGCCCTCGGAGGCCCCTCGGAGCAGTTTCTTTACGAAGTTCTTGCGAAAAACCGTATAGACAAGGTCCTTCTCGATTCCGACGAATACGGGGTGAGGGGAGGCCGTGAGCTTGTGCCTTTCGCCGAAAATCCCGCTCTCAATCCCCTCGGAAGGCTGAGTGTCACGGAGATGTCGGCCCTGCTCTCGCGCCTGGGGCGCAGCGGACTCTTCGACATAATCGTAATGGACGTTCCGCTCTGCTCCGCGCATTGGCTTCTGTGCATGAGAGCCGCCGAATACGGGGTATGTGTGGGCGCAAGCGATACCGCCGGGATAATCTGTTCGCTCTACAACGAAGCGACGGGCGGAACAAGAAGCATGCTGGTATTCGATGCGCTGAAGCCGGATGAGGATTCCGAATTTCACGGAGAAGCGGGAGCGCGCATGAGGGATTTTGTCAGGAGTTTCGTATGATTGAGCTTCCGCCTGCGGGCCCGGTTAAAACCGGAACTTATGCGGACAGAGTGAGAAGCATGATGAGCGAGGACAAGGCTCGCAGCTTCTCAGACGAAGAGGTGGAATCTCTTTGCGAGGCGGTGGTGCTTAAAGCTTCGGAACTGAGGGAGATGAGCGTCGCCGATAAAATTCGCATGGTGAGGCTGGTCTTTTGTTCTCTGCGCTGCGAGCTGGAAATACTGCAGGATGCGGCGGAGGATCCGAGCGTCAGCGAGATAATGGTCAACGGACCCGACAACATCTTTTTGGAGAGAGCGGGGCGCATGGAGAGACTCAATTTGGCGTTCGACTCGCAATCGCAGTTGGAGAGGGTCATACAGCGCCTTGCCGCAAGGGTGGGCCGCGAGATGAACGAGTTGAATCCGATAGTAGACGCTCGGCTGTCCGACGGCTCGCGAATAAACGCGGTCAATTCAAATATCGCCATAGACGGCCCGGTGCTCACCATAAGGCGTTTCGGAAGCGGGCGCCTGAGCATGGAGGATATAATTTCATCGGGCGGCATAAGCGAAGAGGCTGCGGATTTTCTGCAAAGGCTTGTCAGAGCCCGATACAACATATTCATTTCCGGCGGCACGAGCTCGGGAAAGAGCACCTTTCTCAACGTGCTTTCGGATTATATTCCCGCGGCGGAGAGGATAATCGTGATAGAGGATTCCGCCGAGCTGGTAATAAGAAACCACGAGAATCTGGTGAGGCTGGAGGCCAAGAACGCCAACGCCCAGGGCAAGGGGGCGGTCAGCATACGCGAGCTTATTAAGAGCAGCCTCAGAATGAGGCCGGATCGCATAATAGTAGGCGAGGTAAGGGGAGAAGAAGTGGTGGACATGCTTGCGGCCATGTCTACGGGCCACGACGGCTCTT